>CAZNWW010000885.1:0-1846 GCA_964576155.1 uncultured Myxococcales bacterium
GCACGGGGTCCCGCCCCCATCGCCCTCCGGCTCGCTGCGCTCGCCTCCAGGCACTTCCCCCAACAAGGGGGGAAGAGGGCGCGCCGTACCAAGCATGAACATCGGTGCGGTTGTGTCGCAGCAACCAAATTTCGGCTGAGCAAGGACAACCCTCCCCCCTTGTTGGGGGAGGTGCCCGAAGGGCGGAGGGGGGAGGACCCCGTGCAGAGACATGAGTGCTGACTCTCTGCATAGGATTGTCACTCAGCTGACCCGGATCCGCCCGGCGGACCGGAACGCAGCGAGGGAGCCCCGGAATCGGAGCCGCCGGCCCGACAGGGAACCCTCTACGCGTCGTTGCCGGGGAGTAAGAGGACTGGGATCGGGGCGGTCTTGACGACCTCCTCTACTATGCGACCGAAGAGAACACCCTCCAGGATCCCGGCGCCCCGCCGGGTCATGACGATGAGGTCGCCCTTCTGACGGACCGCCATTGCGCTTATCTCCTCGGCCTCGTCCACCGCGGTGGAGACCTCGTGCTGGACCCTGTCTTCGCCGAGGCGCTCCGAGAGACGGGTCACCTCCTCCTCCATCAGCCGTACCCGATGGTCCGTGCGTCGTAGTGGTCCGGTGAGGCCACCATCTCCGATCGCGGGGATGAAGGACGGGGTCTTGATCGCGTGAACCAGGCACAGGGTAGCGTCAAAGCGCTCCGCCAGATCCGCTGCTGTGTCTACGCCGAGCCGAGCCTTGGATGAGAAGTCCACCGGCGCGATGATCCGCTCCAGCCGGAAGGGTTGAGCGGGGACGCAGCGGGCACCCACGGTGAACACAGGGCGGACACAGTGCCGGATCACGTTGGATGCGGTGGTCCCCATAAGGAGCGACCGAAGCCCCTCGCCACCAAGGGTAGCGGTGGCCACCAGGTCCACCGGATCCTCCTCGGTGTACCGCAGTATCTGCTGGGACGCGTAGCCCTTCAGACGGACAATCTCCGCGTCGATGCCAGCGCCCGCTACCTCGTCCACCAGCTCATCGAGCCGCTGCACCCGTACCCGCTCGATGCGATCCATGAAGTCCACGAGGTCCTGGGACCCATGGAACGCGTACAGGGCCTCCTCCTCGTCGACGTGGCAGATCCGGATCTTGCCGCTGTAGGCCTCGGCCAACGCCATGGCGGGTCCGAGGGCCTTCAGCGAATTCTTGGAGAAGTCCGTGACGTACAAGATGGTCTCGAAGCGCATGGTGGCCTCCAGTTGTCGTGACCCCACCGAGTCTCGCTCCGATTATAGAACGACCATGGCCGTAGCTCCAGCGCGTCGGTCTCGTCGACCCCGGTTGCCTTGAGCCCCCCCCGACCATGCTGTATGATGCGACCTTCAGAGCACCGCCCATGGAGGCCCCAATGAGCCAGATTGCGGAGTACCACCGCCCTCGAAGCATGGAGGAGGCGCTCAAGCTCCTCCAGCAGGGGGGCGGCAAGGCGGTCATCCTTGCGGGGGGGACCAGTCTCGGCGTCCGCCTGCCGAACCGAATCGAAGTCCTCGTGGACGTGGCCGACCTCGGCCTCGACACCATCGAGGCGAAGGACGGCGTGGTGGTGATCGGCGCGGGCGTCCGTGTCTCGGATCTGCTCTCTTCGCCGGTCCTCGACCGCCTCTATGGAGGGATCCTCGTCCAGGCGACGCAGGGGCTCGCATCCACGCCCCTCAGGAACCGGATCACCATCGGTGGGAACGCAGTTCAGGTCCTCCCGTGGTCTGACCTGCCCGGGGTCCTGCTGGCGATGGACGCGTCCTTCGACATCAACAGCGCCGGGGGCCGCACCCGCAGCCTCACCGCTGACGAATTCTACGCGCGACACCCG
>CAZNWW010000886.1:0-1845 GCA_964576155.1 uncultured Myxococcales bacterium
GCAGCAGGCGCTCGACTTCCTGAAGGGGCAGGGCGTACAGGACGAGTAGCCGGCAGTCCTTTCCCTCGATAGCATTGGACATTCGGGCAGGCCCGTCCGGGCCTGCCTCTGTCGTTGAGCGCCACTTCCCGCATTCCCACCTGCACAAAGGGGCTAACATATGAGGGCCGCAGTCTACAAAGGCGGCCAACGCTTCCAGGTGGAAGAGTTGCCGACTCCCACGCCGGGGCCGGGGCAGGTGCTCGTCAAGGTCAAGTACTCTGCCATCTGTGGAAGCGACGTGCATGGTTTCCTCTACGACGCCGTTCCCCCAGGCAAGGTCCTGGGGCACGAGTTCTGCGGGACCATCGCCGAGGTAGGCCCCGAAGTGTCTGGATGGAATGAGGGCGACCGAGTCGTCGGTGGGGGTGGTAGGCTCCCTCCCGGGACAGAGCCGGGATGGGTGAGGAACACACGCTTCAACTGGCGCACGATGGGTGAAGCTGGCAAGGGCATGGGGGCCTACGCAGAGTACGTCCTGATGCGGGAGTTGGGCCCTTTGCCAGTACCCGAGGGGGTGTCCGACGCGGCGGCGTCCCTTTGCGAGCCATGCAGCGTCGCCGTGCGGGCCGTCAGGCTCTCGGATGTGAGGCTGGGCGATACAGTGGGCGTCCTCGGCGCAGGGCCCATCGGGCTATTCTGTATTCAAGCAGCAAAGGCAGCAGGCGCTCAAACGGTATTCGTTGCAGAACCGGCCCCTGCCAGACGGGAAGCGGCCCTCGAGCTGGGCGCTGACGAGGTCATCGACCCTTCCAGCGAGGACGCCGTCTCAAGGATGGTGTCCCTGGGCGGGGACTACGGACCGCAGGTCGTGTTTGAGTGCGCAGGCGCCAAAGCGACGCTTGAACAGGCGCTAAACATGATTCCGCGCCTGGGGCAGGTCGTGCTCGTCGCGTTGGCTTGGGAGCCGACTTCGGTCCTGCCCGTAGACTGGATCGCCAAAGAGGTCAAGGTACAGGCGTCTTTTGGATCGCTGGCCGAGGACTGGCGCATTGCACTGGGGCTCATCGAATCGGGGAAGATTTCCACGGAGCCTCTTCTATCCGAGACAGGCTTCATTCCCCTTTCGGAGGTCCAGCAGGCCTTCGAAGGGCTGACCAAGCCCACTACGCAACTCCAGATCGTAGTGGATCTGGAGGCGTAGCTGCACTGGTGTCCTCTTGGTACCTTCGACCCCCCGACGGTGGACCAGCCATCATCTCGGGGGTGACCTTGGTGGGGGGAGTTGCCACATCGCGTCAGCGCTGAGGAGGGGGACCGTCCAACGCCGGAGCGGGCCTCTACCGGGCTTTCATGCCCACCCTGTCACCCGGACTGCATCTGCATGTGCCCCGCTCTCGAACGCGCTCCTATCCTTTGCCCTTTGACGGGGGAATGTCAGAACGGGGGGCCCTGGCGCGGCGCGAGTCAAGGTACGATTGCAGGATGACGGCCGCCGCAGCCGCATCCGCCCTACCCCGGTCCCTCGACGGCTCGACTCCCGACTCCCTCAGCATCCTCTCGGCCTGCACCGAGGAAAGGCGTTCATCCACTGACGTGACCGGGATGAGAATGCGCTTGGAAAGCCGGTCGGCAAATCCTTTGGTCCGGCGGGCCTGGTCTCCCATACGACCGGACATTGACAGAGGCAGCCCTACGACGATCTCACCCGCGTCGTTTTCCTCAGCGAGGCGCATCACCTCACCCTGGTCCAACGACTCGTCGGTGCGTTCGATCGCAGCGAGAGGGCTGGCCAGCATCTCGAGGGGATCGCACAGAGCGACGCCTATTCTCCTGTCACCGATGTCCAGGCCAAGAATCCTCAAG
>CAZNWW010000887.1:0-1840 GCA_964576155.1 uncultured Myxococcales bacterium
GGTCGCGATGATCACAAAGAGGATGAACAAGCTCGGTTTCCGCATCCCAGCCACCGGTCCCTAGGTCGTCAGGTTATCTCGTTCTTCGCTTGGGCAAAGTACATCGGCTTGAGTTTACCCACGCGCGGGCGTGCGTGTCAACGTGTAGGGGTAATATTGAAGGGCGGCTTCAACCCGATTCAGCGCAGCGGAACTCGTAACTCCAGGGCTCGGTCGAGGCGGCGGAGTCGAACCAGGCAGCCGGTACGATCCGATAGAAACCTATGTCCGTGCCAAGGGCCTCGCCGGCACCGGTCCCAGCCATTCGGGTGACCTTCAAACGGCCTCCGAAGATCGGATCCTCCAGGACGGGACTCCAACTCTCTCCAGTCATGGCCTCCGGTACGGTGCAGAGCCCGTCGGCTGCCTGCGCGGCGAGAACCATGACCTGGACACGGAGCGCAGCGAGAAGGAAAGATCGCTCTGCGATGCGATCGATGTACCTGTGAAAGGCTGGCGCCGCGATGGACGCGAGGATGTCGATGATGGTCTCGCGGATCTCCCGAACTGCGTCCCCCGAGGCCAGGATCCGAAAGGCGATCCGCCAGCCGGACAGGCCCTGCGCCTCAGCCATCCGGGCTTCAGCGATCTTCAGCAGCCCGGTGCGGCATTCGATGATTGATGCGTCGTTCGGGCAGGCCTGCCGTTGCTCGCTACCGATCTCGTCGATCGCGACAGCCAGGAGCGCTGCCTCCAGCTCCTTGCTGACGAAGACCTTCTCGCCTAACTGACCTCCCATTCCGTTTCCGTCGCGGGCCAGGCCGTAGCCATCCTCCCACCCGCCGGGTGGGACATAGTCGGGTCCCTTGAGCGCCGGCAGGACCACCTGGAGCATCATGACATCGGGATCGTTGGAGAGCACAGGTCCCACGGCAGGCTCGGTGTCCAGGAGGTTGCCGATGTCCGCTGCGAGGACACGAAGCGCGGACGCGTCCAGACCCCCCTCCTCGATGATCCAGCGCAAGGTCGGTGTCACGTTGGACTCGAAGAGCGCCGTACCGACCATAGCAGGCAAGAGGGGGCCGCCCCCGCGGTAGAGGTCCTGGGTGAGGCGTGCCCAACTCAGCACCGTGACCACCGTGTCCCTGGATTGCGAGGAGTCGAAGCCCACGCGAGCCGAGAGGATCGCCAGCTTCCCCCTGCGCAAGAAGCCGAAAAACGCCGGGACCGGACGGATCCCCGGCTGGTAAGGGCTGCAGACGTCTCGACGGGCTACCGCTTCCCTGACCTGTACGTTCAAGGCTTCGCAGGTGTTGATTCCATCCCGCACTTCGGGAGGAATCTTCGAGGGATCCTGCCGCCAGGCGTCCATGTTCTTGCTCCCAAGTAGATCCTTCAGGACCTCCGCCTGCTCAGCGCAGGGATCCCCGGCACCGGCTCCCTCCACCAGGGCGGCGACCAGTTCCCGATCGCTTCCCGAGATCCCAGGGGCACCAAGCACAGGTCGCTCACATCGGCGGACCTTATTCGCCCCGATGCGCGCCATCAGGCGCGCCTCGACCGCCGCAATCTCCTCCGGGTAGACCAACCTCGGCATCGGCTGCGGTTTGTCCGCCGCGAAAGCCGGCGACAGGAGTGCTCCAGTAATCAGCAGCCCGATAAGCTTGTCCATCTCACTTTCCTCTGCATTCGGGGACCTCCAATGATATACTCAACGACTGGACGCTGTCTTCATCCAAGGAGAACTGTCCATTGTTCTTGATGATATAGGACTCAGGATCCTTCTTGCGGATCTCCAGGACACCCCCGAATACCGGATCCCGCAGGATCTTCTTCCACCGCAACTCATCGAGTTCTTTTT
>CAZNWW010000888.1:0-1830 GCA_964576155.1 uncultured Myxococcales bacterium
TCAGCGGCTGTCGGTAGCGCTCCCAGTTGGCTTTGGCGGGCGGGTTGCTGAGGAAGCCGCCGACGATGCCGGAGTCCGGCGCGCCCAGATCGACGAGCATCTTGGCCACGTCGGCCATATTGTACCCGCCGGCCTCGTGCGAGTGGGGGTCGACCGAGATCTGTCCGGGAGCCAGCTCGGCCAGCCACTGGATGAGGTTTTTGCCCTGGGTGCTCTGGAGCACGTCCCCGACGTCACAGCTGGCCACGTGCTGGAGGTACAGCCAGTCGGACTGGAGGTCGTAGGCGGCGCCCGCGGCCACCACGCGCTTGGCGAACTCGATGGTTGCGGCCCGATTCTTCAGATACGGGGCGCAGTCCGGCACGTTCGGGGTCAGGATCCGGTCGCAGGGGGGATTGCCCTTGGTTTCGTTGTGAGAGCCGATGGTGACGTAGATCCGGGTGGGCGCCGGGCTCGGTCCCCCGCCCCCATCGCCCACCACGTCCGCCGACCCGGTGTCCGCGGCCGTGTCCGCCAGGCTGGGGACGTCCTTTGGCGCCTGGGCGTCGGTCCCGGCTACCGGTTCCGACCCGCTGGAGTTGCTCGATGAGCACCCGACGACCAATAGGAAGCTCACCCCGATGACGCAACGATAGCCTTGCATGCTCTGCCTCTTGTACCGGCCCGAACCGGCCCCGTGCGGGATCCAATGATACGTTTCCAGCGAGCTCAGCACAGCCAATCCAGGCCCTGCTGTCTGGCGATGCGCCTGGAGGCGATCAGGCGCTCGGACCCGCTGAGCGCGAGCCACTCCTCGACGTCAGCCTCTTCGGCGGTCTCGAACGGGTGCGATACCCGGACGGCACGCTCCACGCCCCAATCCTAGCACGGCTTGCCGAAGAAGTAATCCGCGCGGATGGTGCCTTTGATCTTCTGCGCTGGGAGGTAGAAGTCGCGATCCAGGTCCACGCCGACCTTGAACTTCGGCAGGACGTAGCGTGACACGGTGAAGGACTTCTCTGCCCGGTTGTCCCCGGCGATGAGCTCGAGGGTGTAGGTACCCATGTTGACCTGGGTCGCCAGGGTGAACTCCGTCGATAGAACGCCGAAGGCGTTGGTATGGAGCACCTCCTTGAAGACCTTGTTGCCTTTCGCATCTCGGATCTCCACCAACGCATCCTCGTTGGCGAGGGGGAGCATGTTAGGGCGCCTCAGCAGGATGCCCCGGAGATGGACCGTCTGCCCCGGCTGATACAGGGGCTTATCCGAGGACAGGAAGATCCGTGTCTTCGCGATCACTTTCAGGTCCCTCTCCATCGCGCTGGTCCAGCCCCGTCGCCGGGTCTCAGCCCGAATGGTCACCGGTCCCTCGGGGAGCGGCGGCAGCGCAGCGAGGGCTTCGCCCCTCGCGCCGCTACGGATCGTGGTCTCCCAGCTCCGGCCATCGGCCGCTGCGCGGACCGTGACGGATTGTCCGGACAGGGGGCGCCCCTTCGCGTCGGTCAGGGACAGTGGGAGCAGGACAGGCGCGCCGGCGTGGAGGGTTTCGGGCCAGATTGCGGCGAGCGCAACCCGACTCTGGGCGGCCATCCGGTAGAGACTCCTGCGCCCGCTGTATCGGCTGCGGTCCGTCTCGAAGGACCAGCGCAGCACGTAGCCGGCATCCGAGCCGGCGTCGTGGAGCGCGGGGATGTCCCGCAGGCGGACTGCCATGGTGTCCTTGCCCTCCGGTGTATCGAAGCGGCCCTTCCGGCGCGCTATCCGCTTTCCGGAGAGGTCCCGGATCTCCACCCTGTAGCTCACGGACCGGGCGCTGCCGGTGGTGTTGGTGATGGGAAACCGGACCACGAG
>CAZNWW010000889.1:0-1830 GCA_964576155.1 uncultured Myxococcales bacterium
GCCTCCCTGCCCCTCTGGTGGCGTGTCTTGTCATCCCTCTCTAACACCGCCGGCGGGCTCGTGGCCTCGTCGTTCTCCGAGGAGTGGTTCGCAGTGGTCGCCCGGGAAGAGAACCAGTACATGTTCCCAGGCTCCTGGCCCCTCGCGCGCTGGACGATCCCGCTCATGGCTCTCCTGCTCATAGGTCGTTTCCTCTTCGAGCGCAGCGACGAGCGCGCCCACGTGATCTGGCGACGCTGGATGCTCGCCGGGGTGGCGACCGTCGTCGCGCTCGTATCCATGACCGTGCTGGTCCTGTCCCTATCCCCGGTCCCGCTGATCCTCCAGCTCCAGCTCGGACGCAGCATGTACCTCCTCCCGATGCTCGCCCTGCCCCTGGCCGCGTGGTTCCTGGCGCGGGCGGAGGACTACCTCGGCTGGGCGACCTACGGTGCTGCGTTCCTCCTGGCGCTCGGAATCGGCAGCCAGCACTTCCACTGGCTCTGGCTCGGTCAGGGGCCCTGGGTAGCCATATCCGCAAGCGCCCTCTTCGCCGGGTTCCTGGCTCTCGACCGTTGGCAGACCCAGCAGGAGCGCCGGCGCTCCCCGTGGTGGACGGTCCCGGCCCTCGTTGCCCTGGGCCTCCTCTTGCCGCGCCTCACGGACACCGCGGCCAACCTCGGGGAAGCGGCGGTCTTCCTCCCTCGGGGTGTCCACGTCCTCGTCATGGGACTGGCTGCGTACGCGGTGGCCTGGGGACTCGCCCGGGCAGCCCCCAACTTGTCGCAGCGGGTCTGGATCGGTCCGGTGATCGCAGCAGGCATTCTGGGCGTCTGTCTCGGCGGAACATTCGCCCGGGAGTACCACGACCTCTCCCGGGTCAAGGGGCTCGTCGGCGTGGGGGAGCTCGCCACCTTCGCGCGGGAGCACACCCCGGTAGACGCGGTCTTCGCGTTCGAGGAGAGCGCTCATCCGAGGGGCGCCGCGTTCCCGCCGGACCAACACTTTCGGCTCCACGGTCGGCGGAGCGTGTGGCTGGCCCACGCGGATCACGTGCCGGGGATCTTCTTCCCGGCCCTGGCCCGCGAGTGGTCGCGAAGGAAGCAGGTGCTCGACGCGCTGGCGGCCCTGCCCCCCGACGATCCGACCTGGGCGACGCGACTACGTGAGCTGGGGATCGACTTCTACGTCGCCCCTCGGCAGCTCCTCACCCTCCCCATCGTCGGCGTCTTCGACGGTCGCCGCGCGGTGTTCGCAGTGCCCTGACAACCGACTCCGGGGTCTCGGGCTCGTACAGGCGGGCTAGGTGTGCACGGGTGACGGGAGACGGGATGCGGAAAGCGGGATGGCCTGGTGCCGTGCAACGGAAGGGTCTGGTGCCCGTGCGACGGAAGGGTCTGGTGCCCGTGCGACGGCTTGGTACGATCGATTCTCGGGGCCTTCAAGAGCTTGAAATATGGTTCTTCCGGATCCAGCCTGGGTCATGATCACATCTCGAACCCAACGGAATCTGCGGACAAAAGTCAGGGTCAGCTGAGCAACCCGGTCGGCACGGGGGCGATGGTGGACAAGAACAAGAGACGATTTCTCAAGCTCATGGGCAAGGGCTTCGTGGTCCTCGGTTCCGGAATAATCGGGATTCCCTTGGGCGCGTGCCAGCGGGATCCCGGCTACCAGAATTTGGCGGATCTGGGGCCTGATCTTCTCTCCGACGCACGCCTCGAAGAGATGAAAGAGGACGAGATCGACGCGTTCATCGAGGAGGTGGACGCCCGGGCCGCGGAGATCCTCGGCGACGGCGGGGGGGACGACTCCGAGCCCGACGTTGGCGGGAAACCGGAGATCCCGCCG
>CAZNWW010000890.1:0-1829 GCA_964576155.1 uncultured Myxococcales bacterium
GCGCGGGCGGGGGGCGGGGGGGGGGCGGGGGGGGGGGCGGGGGGGGTGGGGGGGGGGGGGAGGAGGGCACAGTAAAGGACATGGATATTCAGGGACAAGGGGATCCCTTTCTTCGTGAACCCCTACTATCTGTCCCTTCTCCACGTGCGGGTGCCCTACTTCGCCATCGGCGCGGACCTGGCGATCCGCTACTACGTGCTCTACAGCCGGGAGCTGGTGGACGAGTTCGGACACATCGTGGCCTGGGAGAAAGAGGACCAGGTCCGCCCGGGAGAGCCCAACGCGGCGGGCTGGGTGTTGCCCTCGGAGCACTACATTCACCGACGCTACCCCGACGTGGCGATCCTGATTCCGGCTACCGTGGGTCGAGCCTGCGGCGGCCTTTGCGCGTCTTGTCAGCGTATGTTCGACTTCCAGGCTGGCAACCTGAACTTCAACCTGGACAAGCTGAAGCCCAAGAAGTCCTGGTCTGCCCAGCTCGAGGAGCTGATGGAGTACTTCGAGAAGGACTCGCAGCTCAAGGACATCCTCGTCACCGGCGGCGACGGCCTCATGTCCTCGGACAAGTCCGTCGCCCAGATCCTGGACGCTATCTACCAGATGGCCGTGCGCAAGCGCAAGGCCAACCGGAGACGCCCCGACGGCAAAAAACACGCGGAGATGCTCCGGGTGCGTATCGGCTCCCGCCTGCCCGTCTATCTGCCCCAGCGGATCACACCGGAGCTGACCCGGATACTCGCTGACTTCAAGCGCAAGGCGTCGAAGATCGGGATGAAGCAGTTCGTCATCCAGACGCACTACGAGTCGCCCATGGAGGTAACCCCAGCGGTGCTGGAGGCGGTGCAGCACCTGCTCTCCGCCGGGTGGACCGTGACCAACCAGCTCGTCTTCTCTGCGGCGGCCTCCCGCCGGGGCCACACGTCGAAGCTGCGCCAGGTGCTGGGCGAAATCGGAGTGCTGACCTACTACACCTTCACGGTGAAGGGCTACATGGAGAACCACTTCAACTTCGTGCCCAACGCCCGCGCGGTGCAGGAGCAGCTGGAGGAGAAGGTCATCGGCCGGGTCCCGAAGAAGCACCAGGCCGCTCTAAAGGAGTTCCCGCTCAACGCGGAGCAGATGAAGGAGAACATCGGGGACCTTCGGCGGCGTGCGAAGCTACCCTTCCTCGCAACGGACCGCAACGTCCTCAACCTCCCCGGTGTTGGGAAGAGCCTGACCTTCCGTGTCATCGGCATCACGCGCTACGGCCGCCGGATACTTGAGTTCGACCACGACCAGACCCGCCGCCACAGCCCCATTATCAACGACATGGGCAAGGTCGTAATCATCGAGTCCAAGTCCATCGGTGAGTACCTCGACCAGCTGGAGTCCTTAGGCGAAGACCCCAGCGAGTACGAGGAGCTGTACGGTTATTCCATCGGGGAGACCGAGCCGAGGATGCCGCTCTACGAGTATCCGGACTACGACTTCCAGGTCACCGAGGATATGACGAACCTGGAGCTCTGAATAGAGCCGAGCGCACAGATCTGCCATCTGAACATCTGCCATTTTCCATTTGCCATTTTCCATCAATCTCTTTGCCCCGCCCACAGGGCGGTATCCGCTTTGTTCAACCCGGGACATGGGTGACACTTCATAATGCGGGGACAGCTCCGAAGAGGATGAGGAAACATGGGCCTGGCAGAGCTATCCATGCACCGTGGGGCTCGAAACGCAAAGCATCGGGGCCAACGAAATCGGCGGCTGTGCTGTTGGCACCTGCCCGAACAAGGAGAAGGCGGAATACTGGTGTGATGGTTCAGTCTTGTACGCCTGCGTCGGGGACG
>CAZNWW010000891.1:0-1819 GCA_964576155.1 uncultured Myxococcales bacterium
GTAGTACTACCGGCGCAGCGACGCCGTCGTCCACGGTGAGCTCCAGCCAGGCCTCGCCTCCAGAGAACCACGCAGGGTCGATCCCGTTGCCCGGCTGGGAGCCGAGCACCACGGAGAACACACCTACATCCGGCTCGATCACCTGGGCTTCAGTGAAGAAATCCTGGCCGCCGACCTGCTCCTCGAAGAACGAGAAGGTCACCGTCCAGACGCCGGAGACCGGGGTCCCCTCGACGTCGGTCAGGTACCCCTGGTAGTGAAGCAAGCCAGGAACCTCTGCCTGTGCTGGTGGCGCTGCGAGGATGCACAAGGCGAAGGCAAGGAGAAGCAAGCGTCGATCCATCATCGAGAACCTCCGAATCAATCCCACAGTCCTATCTACTGTAGCGTCACCGACACAGTATATTCACCCTTATCGTCGGCGGTGGCGCCGTCGATGATCAGGTAGTAGGTGCCCGCCTCGGGCCAACCGATGGTGTACTCAGTCGCCGGCGCGCAGGCGATGTACGGCCCGGTACACGAAGCCTTGGCCAGGAAGAGCACCGGGTCGAAGTCCGCTTCTACCGAGATCGCAGCCTGCTGGGTCCCCCCCGGCACCTCAAACGAGAACACATTGTCGTTTCCGCCCACACCGCCGCAACCTGCGGAGTAGCTGTCCGTGGAGAAGAGGGTCACGCCGTACTGCTCCGCCGCGCCGCCGACGAACTGGAGTTCGAAGGGATCCGCGCAAGTGTCGTTGGACGGCGGGCTGGGCTCCTCGGCCTGGATGCTCAGGGTGAAGTTGCCCTTCTGGAGGTTCCCATCGGAGTCCACGAAGAGGTAGTACACCCCGTTCTTCAGATCCGCTGTCTGCATGGAATCCGTTCCGCAGGCCACCGCGTCTCCGGTTGAGCAGATGGTCTTGCGGATGTAGATCCGTGGCTCGAAGGGTGCGGTGACGTCCACGTTCAGCTTCCGCCAGTCCGTGAGCGTGAACTGGTAGACCACCTCTGGTCCGCCGGAGCCGCCGCAGAAGGGCTGCACGTAGGCGTCGGTGGCCTTGATCTTACCCATGATGTCCTCGGTGGTCCCGGAGATCACCACGCTGCCGGACATCACGTCCAGGACCTCCGGCGCCGCGCAGGTGTCGTTGGTCGGCAGGGCGGAGTTCGTGAAGGGATAGATCACGTAAGTGTAGAGCTTCAGGTCGCCGCCGGCGCCGCCGGTCTCGTGTAGCTCGATCTTGTGCTCCCCGAGTGTCCAGTTGGCGACCTGTGTGAGGTCCAGGGGTCCCGATGACCACGCAGTGAGACCGTCTTCGCCCCAGACCTGCTCGGCCGCGTCCCAGTGGGGCACGCCCTTGGCGTTGGGATCACCGACCTGTGCGGTGACGTCCACGTTGTCGACCTTCAGGACGACGGACTTGGGGAAGCTCTCTGA
Organism: uncultured Myxococcales bacterium; assembly: GCA_964576155.1. Classification (GTDB taxonomy): domain Bacteria; phylum Myxococcota_A; class UBA9042; order CAIXZC01; family CAIXZC01; genus CAZNWW01. The sequence goes on from CAZNWW010000891.1 coordinate 1,420, forward strand.
GACGACGCCCGGGACCGTTGCGGACTCGTGGATCCAGCCCTCACCGCCGTCGCCGCCCATCTGGTAGTTAGCGTTCTTGTGGCCGACCCCCCCGGGGGCCTCGACGGTGCCTTCGTTGACATAGTTGTCCGCAAATATTGCGATCGTCCCGCCGGCGCCGCCACCATTGTAACTGCTCTGTGCGTTCATGCCCCTGGACGTAACCTGGCCGCCGGGCTCGATGATAAGGTTCTTCGCACCGATGATGACCAGACCGCCGCCGTGACCGAGAGTGGCCGAGCCGCTGCCATATGATTCCGAGCTGCCGCCGCCGCCGCCCATTGTCAGGATGTCGGTGTTGTCCGCGCCAAAGGTCTGACCGCCCAGACCTCGGTAGCTGCCCGAGCAGCTATAGGTGCTC
>CAZNWW010000892.1:0-1818 GCA_964576155.1 uncultured Myxococcales bacterium
TGCCGTCGAAGAAGTTTCCCACCTCTCGGAGCACCGGGGCACGGAACACTACCTCGACGACCGCCCCGGAGTCTCCCGTCCCCAGCCTCCCCGGCAACCTGACCTCAAAGCCCCGGCCGTCCCGGTTCGGGGTCCAGTGGAAACCGGCCTGGTCTATCCCCTCGAGGCGCAGGGAGTCCACCGAGGCGAACCCCGCAGGGGTCACAATCTCGAGGCTGTCGAAGCCCTGATCGCCGGCGCGTAAGGTGGGCTTGATGTAGTAGGTGAAGCGGGTCACCTCACCGATCCGGGTTTTCGCTGGAGAGATCTCGCCGACGACCTGGCGCACCGCAGGCGGTACAGAAGCCTTGAACTCGAGGTAGTCGATCTTTCCCGCATCATCGGCGGTGGAGGCAAACTCGGCGCGGAGCTGAATGAAACGACGCGCGCTGGGCGAGATCAGATCGGCTCCCGGCTCGGAGAAGTCGTACGGGGTGGACCAGAAGCTCCAGTTCTCCGTATCGAGAGTTACCCGGTTGTGTTCGTCAACGGGCTTGAACACATCGGGGAGCCGGTCGTAACTGGCCCGGTACTCCACGGCGCTCAGGTCGCCGCCGCCCTGCCGGTGCTTCACGCTGTCCTGCTGTTCAGGGCGGGTCTCCCAGAAGATCTCTGGATGGGGATCGGCCCCGGTCCGGGTGCGGATATCGATCCGGGCCCTGGGATCGACCCTGCCCGACCAGTCTATCGGGCCCCAGCTGGCCATGTCGTCCAGCTGGATGATGTCCGTCAGGTACGCGGCCTCGTTGACAAAGCCGCCGCCATAGACTTCGAATTCGGCCAGCTCGATCGCCTTGGGCGTAGTGCGATGGGCCGTGAGCTGGATGTAGCGGGTCTCCACCCCATCCGGTGGATAGAGGAGCACGGTGACATCCGGATCTGTGTTCTGGGATATCTCCGGCACCGGGGCCGGGTCACCCGGCTTCTGGATCAGGGCCGATGGGAGAGACGGAATCTGGAAGGTGCTGAACGGGTCATTGGTGACACCGATACGGAACCCCTCCAGGAACCGTCCAGGATTCTCCGGCAAGGGGCGGAACTTCACCTTCTTGACGCGGAAACGTCCGCCCAGGTCGACGGTGATCCTGGCCCTGGCGGCGTGCGTACCGAGAGCGCCGAGGTGGACTTCACCCCACCCGTGCACCGTGTCCGGATCCCCATCCAGGAGCACCTGTCCAACCAGCGAGTTCTCCCGGTTGAAGTACGTGGATATCCATCCGCCTCGGCTCATTGCGGTCGTGGCGATGTTCTCGTCCTCCTGGAAGTAGTTGGGCTGCAGCGATCCCGCCTCGAGAGAGTCGAGCTCGAGCCCCTCCTCCCGCTGGGAGAATGACCAGCTGACTTCCTCGAAGTCGATGCCCAGATCCTGCAGGCTGTCCCGTTCCGCTGCGGAGAACGGTGTTCCGAGTCGGTAGACAATGACACCGCCGGCGTCACCGGGAAGGAGAGCCAGGCCGACAAGAACCACCGGAACGAGCCCTGACCATCTACGGAAAACGGACCGCCCCATACCGGCGAATCTCGCGCGACCTGATTTCCGCCCTTTGACGCCGGTACCGGTATTGGCTACCTCATCGATTCTCCCCCGGCGGGCACCGGACTGTGGTGGGTGCTCGAATGGTCGAAGTATAGGTATTTCAAACCGGGTCCGCCAAGGCCGGATTCTGGAATAGGCAAGGCCTGGATGGGCCGAATTGGCTCTTCGGGGTGGTGAGTGCGCGCGAGGCCGGAGTCGTGGGGCGCGTGGTGGACGAGGAGAGAGCCTGTCGATGGGTGAAA
>CAZNWW010000893.1:0-1536 GCA_964576155.1 uncultured Myxococcales bacterium
CCGAAGGGCGGAGGGGGGATGACCCCGTGCAGAGCTCAAGGGAGCTTGTCCCCGTACAGATCTCTACTTCGCCTTTGCCTGGTCGGCCACCGCCTTCGCGGCGGCCGCAATAGCCTCGGGATCACCCAGATAGTAATGCTTGATGGGCCTCAGATCCTCATCCAGCTCGTAGACGAGGGGCACGCCTGTGGGGATGTTGAGGCCGGTGATCTCGTCCTCCGAGATTCCGTCCAGGTACATGACCAGCGCGCGCAGGCTGTTGCCGTGGGCCGCGATCAGGACCCGTTTGCCGGCCTTGATATCCGGGACGATCTCCTCGTGCCAGTAGGGCAGGAACCGCTCCACCGTGTCCTTGAGGCATTCGGTGAGGGGCAGCTCGTCGACGCCCAGGTCTGCGTAGCGGCGGTCCCGGGCGTGGTTGCGCTCGTCGTCGGGCGTCAGCGCTGGAGGCGGGATGTCGTAGCTGCGGCGCCAGATGAGGACCTGGTCAGCGCCGTGCTTCGCAGTCGTCTGAGCCTTGTTGAGCCCCTGGAGCGCGCCATAGTGGCGCTCGTTGAGCTTCCAGTGTCGCTTGACGGGGATCCACGCCAGATCGAGCTGCTCCAGGGTGATCCACAGGGTCTTGATCGCCCGCTTGAGTAGCGACGTGTGGGCCACGTCGAAGGTGTACCCCTCGTCCCTGAGGATCTCCCCCGCGGACCGGGCCTCCCCGACCCCCTGCTCCGACAGGTCCACGTCCTTCCAGCCCGTGAACCGGTTCGACTGGTTCCATGTGCTCTGTCCGTGTCGCAACAGGACCAGCTTCAACATGCATCACCTCCCGAGGGTGTTTGTCATCTCGTCGAGGATGATAGGGCGGGCGCCCCGTTCCGACAAGGGGTTCTCAGTGGCCCCCGGCGTGAGGCGGAGGCGAGGCGCCTCCTGGCCGTGGGCCGCCAGGTGGCAAGTGGAGATGTCGTGTCTCTCCAGGCGGGGCCGACGGTCTCCGTCTTATACTAGGCGAGCTGTGCGTCCAGCTCCGGGGGCACGGAGAGCGCGGCTTTGCCCTCGTCCCACAAACGGGCTGACTGGACCAGGCGGTCGTACTCTTCTTTCCAGTGGGTCTCCTCGGCCCGCCACACCCGCAGCTCGTCCCAGTTCCTGATCAGGCTCTCGTGCGCAAGTACGTGCGCAGATCTTGTGGGGTGCAGATGGTGTGCATGGGTGATTCGCAGCCAGTGGGCCAATGCCCTACAGCCTCCTAACCCTTGCCGACCCTGATCAGGTTGGTGCGTCCCGGAATACCGGTCGGGTGACCGGCGGTGACCAGGTAGTGTCTGCCATCCTCGATGAATCCCTTATCCCGGGCGATGCGCTTCGCGTTCTCGATGAGCGTGTCCGTGTCCGCTGCGTCGGGCATGGGGACCGGGTGGACCCCCCAGAGGAGCGGCAGACGCCGAAGGGTGCGGGGGTCGGAGGTCAGGGCCAGGACCGGACAGGCCGGGCGGTGCGATGAGACGAGGCGGGCCGTGTTCCCGCTGATGGTGCAAGCAAGGA
>CAZNWW010000893.1:1546-1817 GCA_964576155.1 uncultured Myxococcales bacterium
GGCCCCGAGGGACGACGCCATGCGGGCCACGGCGTCCGACACTGCGTCGTCAATCGGGTGGCCCGGGGCCTGGATATCCGGCTCGGCGGTGGGCCGCTCCCCCTCCACGGCTCGGCAGATCCGATTCATCACCGTGCAGGCCTCTGTCGGGTACGCGCCGATGCTCGTCTCAGCGCTCAGCATCACAGCGTCGGTGCCGTCCAGGATGGCGTTGGCCACGTCCGCGACCTCCGCGCGGGTCGGCGTCGCCGAAGTGACCATGCTCTCGAGC
>CAZNWW010000894.1:0-1815 GCA_964576155.1 uncultured Myxococcales bacterium
GATGGGAGAGACGCTCGCGGACCTGGCCGGGGGTGTCCTCGCCGCAGACCGGGCGAAGATGGTCCCGCTGAGCATCCTCGGCGTGCTGATCGACCCGCTCTGGGCGGCGGCCTACGGACTGTTCGGTGGCTTCCTCAAGTCCCGCTTCCGAGCCGACGACCGCTGCACGCGTTGTGGGATCTGCGGCAAGCTCTGTCCGGTAGACAACATCACCTGTACCGACGAGGAGACCACCTTCGGCGACGGCTGCGCGCTGTGCATGCGCTGCATCCACAACTGCCACGTCGAGGCGATCCAGATCGGCAAGGCCACCGTCGACAAGTTCCGCTACCGGGGCCCCAAGGGTGCGTTCAAGCCGATGAAGATGCGGCCGCGCCGCCGTCACCGCAAACCCTGACCGCGCACGCCCGGCTGGCACACCTCGTGCCGACTCTCCCAGGCGACAAGGGAGGTCCCATGCGCGGTTCGTTCGTCATCCTGGCCCCGGTCCTCCCAGTAGTCGGTCTCCGGCTGGTCGATGACCTCGATCCCGGTGACCCAGGCCGGCTGCTTCACCCCGTAGAACCCCGGGTTGAGGATGCGCAGCGGATAACCGTGGATCGGGGGGACTGTAGCTCTTCATTATTGGATCGGCGCCTCTCCGGGGGTCTCCGAGGGGGCCGTGGGTCTCTCCACCGGCCTCAACCCGGACCGAATCCCGACCATCGTCGTCGCTGACCATCGAGGCAGAGGCCTCGGACCGGGATTCGTGCAGATCTGCCCGCCGCCCCGGTGAGTAGGAGCAACCAAATTCGCAGATTCGATCAGCTCGAGGTCAAGCAGCTTGCCGCCACTCGTAGCGGCGATGGATGCCGCCGACACGGGGCAGAGCAACAACCTCGGCCTCGCCGGATGGGTGGAGTTGAACTGGTCGATGTTCCGGGCTGTCCTCTTCGAGTGTGAGGTGGCAACGGTCCTCGTTGTAGTAGGAAATGTAGCCTGCAATCAGCCTGCGGGTGTGGGCTTCGTTCAATACAATGACATGGTCGAGGAGCTCAGTCCGGAGGCTGCGTACCCAACGTTCCGCGATTCCGTTCTGCCATGGAGCTCGAAATGAGATTCGTACAGGTTTCACTCCAGCTGCTTTGAGCCATTGCGCTACGGCCGCTCCGAATTTCGAGTCCCGGTCATGGATGACATACCTGGCGCACGGGATGGATGAGAAGGCTTCACGGAGTTGCTGGATCACCCACTCCATCGAGGGATGTTCGGTAACGTTGAAGTGCAGGATTCGTCGCCGATAGTGATGGATGACGAAGAAGCAGTAGAGGACCTTGAAGGACGCTGTGGGGACGGTGCAGAAGTCCATGGCTGCTATCTCCGGCATGTGGTTCCGGAGAAAAACCTTCCACTGTTTGGCCTTTGCCGGATCTGATGGCCGGCGCGGACGATATCGGTCCACTGTGGAATCCGATACATCAAATCCCAGCTTCTGTAGTTCGGACTGGATCCTTGGGACACCCCAAGATGGATTCTCCAATGCAATCCTTCGGATGAGGTTGCGGAGCTCCACGGAGACGCGGGGCCTCCCCGGCCGGCCCTGTGAGAGTCTGCGCCAGTGCTTCCTGAATCTCTCCCTGTGCCATCGGATCACGGTATCAGGCTTGACGATGATGAGGCTGTCCATCCACCCCGTCCAAGATTCCTTGAGTACGGCCCAGAACGTCCGGTCCAGTTCCTCAAGTGTGGGGCGGGGCCTCTCACGTTTCAACACCGCTACCTGCTGCCGGAGGGCGAGGTTTTCGAGGACGAGGTTCTCCCGATCGGCGAACAGGG
>CAZNWW010000895.1:0-1815 GCA_964576155.1 uncultured Myxococcales bacterium
GATCTTCGGGTCCATCACGCCTGCGTGGTTGGAGCTTCGAACCTCGGGCTGGCCCCACTTCGAGTGCCACAGCTGCTCGGGGTCGGACTCCAGGGGAGGGATCCACGCGAGGTTGATCGCGTCGAACTTGCGATTGAGGATGTCGTCGAGGAAGGCCGCCCACTCCTTCTCACGCAGCTTCAGCTTGATGCCGAGCTTCTCGTATTGTTCCTGCAGCTTGAGGCCCCAGGTCTTGCTCGCCTCGTTCCCAGACGGGAACATAAACTCGATCTCCAGCTTGATGCCGTCCTTGTCGATGATGCCGTCACCATCGCGGTCGTACCACCCTGCCTCGGTGAGCAGCTCCTCGGCCTTCTTCATGTCGAAGGGGTAGGCCTTGACGTCGTGGTTATAGGCCGTCGAGAAGAATGGCATCGGCCCAGTGACCTGGTTGGCGAGGCCCTTGTAGTTGGTGCGCAGGTACTCATTGAAGTCGAAGGCGTGAGCCAGAGCCTGGCGGACCTTGCGATCCTTGAGGTGGGGCTTGAGCAAGTTCCAGCCCGTGTAGCCGTAGTTACCCAGGTAGTAGTAGCCTTTGTAGCCGACGTCGGTGAAGCTCGGTTTCTCGGTCGCCTCTCCGAAGTAGTCAGCAGACGCGACCCGGTTGAAGAAGTCGACCTCCCCCGCCAGAAAGGCCTGGAATGCGGCGTTGTCGTCGGAGATGACACGCCAGCGGATGACGTCGAAGTACCCCGCGTTGCTCTTGTCGAAGTAGCCATCGAAGCGCTCAGCCTCGATGTACTGCGGGTTGAATTCGGTGATGCGGTAGGGCCCCAGGCCGATCCACTTGAGGTTGTGCGGGTTTTCGTTGATGTGCTTGGCCTGCTTGGCGACCGAGGCCTTGGGGTCGAAGTCCGGATTGTCCTTGTCAGCCAGGTTGTAGATGTGGGACGGCAGTAAGGCCATATCACCAGGCACCCTCATCGAGAATGCGTACTGCTCGAGGTAGAAGAATCGGATGGTCTGGTCATCGACCACCTCGGCGTCGAGGATCTTCTGGTACATGAAGCGCTTCTCGTCGCAGTCGACCTCGGGGTTGAGGAACAGCTGCCAGCTGAACAACACATCATGGGCGTCAAGCTTGTGTCCGCTGATCCCTTCGGAGGGGTGCCACAGTACATCGTCGCGTAGGTGGAACGTGAAGACGGTACCCATGTGCGCAGCTTCGACGTCAGCGGCGGCGACTCGGACCTCCCCGCCTGCGGTGCCCTTGTCACCCTTTGATATCGCGGTGACCACCCACTCCTCGCCGTCGAGCACGGCCTTGCCGTAGATCAGGGATCGGGTTCCCTTGATCTTCTTCGCGGGCGCATCCTCGGGGTCGCCAGGCTTGGGCTCCTTGACCTGCTCATAGTCGATGGTGTGGACAGCCTCGCCGTACTTCGCTGCGGTGCCTTTCTTGAGGATCAGCTGGTCCTCGGTGTCCCAGGACTCGGCGACGGCGGGTTCGTACTCCCATGTCTCCCAGTTCTGGAGGACCAACGTCTCGCTGATTTCGTACAGGATGCGCCGGGTGATGGCAGAGTTCTCGATCGGGTAGGCGAGGCTCTCGGGCATCGACGACTGGTGGAGGATGACCCGGCCCCCGTACGCGGGCTTCGGCTGGGGTTTTCCGGCTTGCACGTCGGGGTGGAACGGATCGGTGGGTACCGGTCCGGGTCCGGCTACCCTGGCCTTGGCCTTGGCCTTGGCCTTGGTCTTGGTCTTGGTCTTGGTCGCTACAGGCGCTGCGGATGGGTCGTCCGGTGCACATCCAGCACCGAGGACGGTGAGGAA
>CAZNWW010000896.1:0-1811 GCA_964576155.1 uncultured Myxococcales bacterium
TTTTATTTTGATCCCCCGGGAGACGATGAGGGTGCTGCCCGGGCCGACCTCGGTGACGCCCGCTGCCCAGGCCCGAGGCACACGCGATAGGGTGAAGATCGGCCCCAGGAACGGGAGGCGCACCTGTCCGCCATGGGTATGGCCGGCCAGCATGAGGTCAGCCGGGGGTTCTTCCAACGCGAAGTCCGGCGCATGTCCGATGACGATGTGGAAGTCGTCCGCAGGGTCGATCTCCGCGCCGTCGAAGGCCTCGGAGAGGGAGAGCGCGGTGATCGTCACCGGTCCCAGGTCCAGGACCATACGCTCGTTGGAGATGACCGCGCCGGTGTCCTCGAAGATGCGTTGCCAACCCTTGTGGTCAACGTTGCCCTGGACTGCGACGATCCCCAGGGGTGGGTCCAGGCCGGACTCCCGGATGACCGCGTTGAGCCGGGTGATGGTCTTCTCGTACTCGTACTGGTTGTCGTGTTGGACATAGTCCCCGGCGAAGAGCACGAGGTCCGGATCTTCTGCGACCACCCGCGCCAGCACGTCGCGCTCCCAGTCTGTGACCTTGTCGGTCTGGATGTCCGCGAGGAGGGCGATGGTGATGGGCGCCTCGATCTTGTCGGTAGGGATCTCGATGTGCGTGATCTCGAGCCAATGCGGCTCGATCACGAACGCGTCCACGCCGACGCACCAGGCGGTCACCGCCGCCACGACGGCGCTGATTGCGAGCCGGCGCCGCTGTCGAAGGAGGATCCCTGCCGCGGCCAGGTACAGAGGCACGTGCACGAAGACCGCCCAGGCGAGGAGCTGGAACCGGTTGAAGCCGCCAAGGGGAGGGATGACCGATCCCAGAGCCGCTACACCGCATAGAAAGAGCAGCCCGTGGCGCGCCGCCTTGACGCGATTTTCAGGCGCTCGACGACCCGTGCGCACCAGTCCGGCGATGAGCGTGACGAGGAGCACGACGTTATAGAACAGGGTCAGGAACGACATGGTGATACGAACACAGGGATGGTCGGGAATCTTCCCGCCGGTGTAAAGTTCAGCGAGGATGTCATGGTGAGAGATCCATGGCGAGGCGGTCGGCCAGGGCCATGCCCTGCAGGGTCGGGCGGAGTTGATCGCCTGCCAGCGACAGCAACCCTTGCTCTATCGGGTCGACGGCCTTCGCCAGCAACTCGTTGGTCAACGGCCCTCCACATTCCCGGCGGCAGGCGGTGAGATCCACGCCCGCGCTGGTCCGGACTCCCAGCATCACCCGCTCGAGGAGACGTTGGCCCGCAGAGAGAACCTCCTCCTCCCGGGGCGGCTCGACGCCGTGCTCCAGGTCGGCCAGCCAGGCGGGGAGGTCCTGGAGGTTCCACCGACGGGTGGGGCTGCCGGGTCCATCGAAGAAGGAATGCGCCCCCGGCCCGAGACCCAGGTACGGGCGATGGGCCCAGGTGGCGAGGTTGTGCCGGCTGCGGTCCTTGGCCGTCCGGGCGAAGTTCGAGACCTCGTAGCCCTCGAGGCCCAGGGACGCCAGGTGCCCGTGTGTCCTGAAGAAGAGATCCGCGCGGTCGCCGAGACCGTCGGGCCAGGCCGCCGCCAGGCGGGTGCCGGGTTCCAGAGACAGCTCGTACGCGGAGAGATGCTCCACCCCGGTTTCGACCGCTGCGTCGAGCTGCGCCAGCCAATGCGCGGGCGGCCGTCCCGGCAGCCCGTAGATAAGATCGACGCTGACCCGGAGCCCCGCACGCAGTGCGTCGGTCACTGCCTGCCGCGCCGTGGCCGCGTCGTGGGGACGCCCCAGGGTGGCCAGGTCGTCATCATCGAAGGACTGG
>CAZNWW010000897.1:0-1811 GCA_964576155.1 uncultured Myxococcales bacterium
CGCCGGCGGTGGCGAGCGCGTCGGCCTCGCCGTTGCCCCACCTGTCGAAGGGCTGCCAGGCCACGGATGCGGTGTAGAGAACCAACATCATGTCCGTCTTGGTGAGCATGTAGCGGTGAGGGTAGGCCCCTGGCTCCTCGTCGAGTCGGTCCCTGTCCACCGGATAGGTGGAGCGGCCGTACGCGCTGGGGCCGTAGACGCCGAGCGCAATGCGAACGTCCGGGTGGACGATGTCGGTGGATACACCGAAGACCGGGGCCAGGAGGAACGGTCCGGCGTCGTTCTCAATGGGATCGATCCGTCCGGTGGCAGTAGTCGGCGTGAACTTCAACCTGAAGTCGGTGAAGTTGTTGCCCAGCATGATGTGCCACCCCTTGTTGTGGAGCAGCCCTGCCGGGTTGTATTCCAGCGCGGTCAGGTCGTTGGCCATCGCGGTGAACGCGCCGCCTCGTCCCAGGGCCCGGGTCCCGTTGGTCGGGTATTCGAAGCCTCCTGCGTTCGCGGTCGCCGCATCCCAGAGCCACAGCGTGGCCGTGGCCATCATCGCGACCTTCCATATCCACCCGTTCCTGCTCACTTCTCACCCCCGATGGAAGGCTCGGTTTGTAAAATTTATTACCATAGAGCGACCAACATCGGCAACTCGGTGCGCGTTTTCCTGATCACTTGCGCCCAGGTCATGTGTACATCCATTCGGGCACGTTCAGATTTCCATTTGACGCGCCCTGGCGTTGATCAGTATGATTTGTCGATCTGAATCTGGCAGGGAAGAGCCCTGCGAACACGGGGGAATCGAAATGACCACAAAGCGAAACGGACTTTCCTGGAAGATCCTGCTCATCTCCAGCCTCGTACTGGCCCTCGCCGGGCTCTCCGCCTGCGGCGGCGACGACGGTGACAATTCCGGTGGCGAGGAGGGGGGCCAGACAGCCAAGTATCCGGTCATCGAGCTCGAACCGGGGAACCTCTGCGAACGCAACGGCGTGAAGCTCGTCAACTGCGAATACACCTTCGACCAGGGCGAGGTGCAGATCGGTGACCAGGTCTTCCTGGACATCAAGGTCGTGAACACGGGCGAGTTCAAGCTCGAGGTCAGAGAGATCACCCTCGACTATGTTGCCCCCGAAGGTGCCGTGGAGGACATCCCATCCTTCGAGTTGTTGCTGTCTGACACAGTCGCCACGGCTCTGGCCGGCGACGGGACCTACGACATCGCTCACCTGTCGGATGCCTCGGACGATCTCCCGAAGGAGGTCACCATCCGCGTAGCCTTCACCCACTACGACGACGAAGACCGGGAGGCGGCCCTGGTGCTCAAAACCAGCGCGTCCAACTCGCCGAACATCACGGTCCACTTGGGGCTCGACGAGGGAAAGCCATCTATTCAGGTGACCCCCGAGGTGGTGGACTTCGGCCAGGTCTTCGCAGGGGAAGAGGCCGAGAAGAACGTCAACATCCTGAACATGGGCGGCGCCCCCCTGGAGATCACCGGCTTCAACTTCTCCGGGAGCCAGCACTTCACCCTCATGGTGGCCGGCACTGAGTACCCGGTCTCCCAGGAGACCACCGAGGGCATCACCTTCGATCAGCTCATCGAGCTGGACCCGAACGCGAGCTTCTACTTCAAGGTCAAGTTCATGCCGGTGGACGACTTCAAAGCGCGTGTCGATGACCTTATTAACCTGATGAAGACGGCGGAGCTGGCGCCCGGATTCGACCAGATCCTAGTGCCTGGGGAGCCGGAACACGACAAGTGGGAGAAGTATACCGCGCAGGGTATCCCGATGCTCTCGGCCGTCATCGATGACGTC
>CAZNWW010000898.1:0-1810 GCA_964576155.1 uncultured Myxococcales bacterium
CTCTGGCGAGAACCTCTTCCTCTTGGAAGGGTTTGACGACGTAGTCCACCCCCCCTGCCTCAAACCCGGCGATGACGTCCGCCTTCTGGTCCCGAGCCGTGATGAACACTACGGGAATGTGCTGCGTGCCAGACCCGGCCTTGAGCTGACGGCAAGTCTCCAGACCGTCCAGTCCGGGCATCATCACGTCCAGCAGGATGAGATCCGGCATTGCCCGTGCCGCGATCCCAAGCGCCGCTGCCCCGCTGGTCGCCAACAGGACATCATAACCTCTCAGCTCGAGAAGCTCGCACAATACGTTGAGGTTGGCTGGCTGGTCATCGACCACCAGGATCCTCGCACCCCGGAGGTTCTCCTGGACGTCATTCATAGGGCGCCCTGCATATTGTCCCCGTACACCAACTCGCTCCCACCAGTTTCCTTGCTCCGACCAGCTTCCGCTCAATCCGTTGATGGTCTACCCGACGCCGAGATCACTGACCCGACGGCTGAACACCATGCAATGAGCGTACCAGGCCTGGCCAACGGTCGAAGAACGCCTTTTTCTTCCGCTCAATATGCTGAAAAACATGAGTTTAGCGTCCTTCCATGCGGGTCTCTCCGGATCGTTTGCGGCAATGGCAAGGCGTACTGCTGTCAGTACAGTCTGTAATGGTTTCAGTACAATATGTCATGATGCCGGTACAATCAAGTCTTCGGGTTCAGGGCTCTGGTGGCCCTCTGCCCTCGGTCTGCACGGTGCCAACGGGAGGAGATGGTCTGAGGATGCCAGAACCAGGAGCGGTGGACGAGTCCGGAGTTGAGGCAGGTCGCTGCGGCCGCGGACAGAGGACGGGGAGGCATGCGGTGGGAGGCCCGGGCGAGATTGGCTATCGCCGCCCTGTCTCACGGTTCGCGATCAGTTGCGGCCGCTCCAACTGCTAGCGGGGGCTTTTCCGGTCCAGCGATGAAGAGGCAGGCGTAGAGGAGTGCGACTCCTGGACGATCCCGCCGATACTTTGCACATGGGCTGCCCATCCTTCCAGCAAGCTCAACCCGTTGGTCCCGGACTATCCTGCGGCAGTGTGCGATGCGTGGGCCGAGACGAGCGCCGATACTTCTTCCGCCGCGTCGACCTCGCAGAAGAGAGTGACGCCCGTGGGGTAGCGCTTCAGGACATCTCCAGAACGGACTTCTTCCGGGCCGGCCATGACCAGGTGGACGTGCTTGCGGTGCTCGCGCGCCAGCCGGTAGACCGATTCCATGTCGTGCAGGTGGGTCTGGTTGGGGCCCATGTCGATACTCCCGATCTCCTCCGCCGCGATGATGGCGGGGAGCGTATGGCCCCAGGCGCCACAGGAATGAAAGCTCCCGCCGCCCAATCTTCTCAGAAGCTCCAGGTCGATTGGAAGAACCTGGCAAGAGTACATCTCCGGGCTCATCATGACTACTGAGTCGGAGCGCAGCAGGAAGTTTCCACGGATGACGGAGCCATGCTGGTGGGCGAAACCGGCCGGGAGCGGCTCCGTGCCGGCCTCCTCGCGGAGGACCCCGTAGATGTGCGCTGTCACCTCGACGATAAGGCGCAGGAGACGGTCAATGAGCTCCGGCCGCTCGTAGAATGCGACAAAGACATCCCCTCCCCACAGAAGACCGGCGGCCTCGAGAGGACCCACCAGGTTTGGCAAAATGACAGCAATGGAGGAAGCGGCCGCTGGATAGTCCCTGAAGGCATCCCGGAAGTAGCCGTAAGCATCCAGGACCCGCGGCATCCAGCCCATCTCGTGACACCGGGAGACATCGAACGTGTCCACGATGCGCTCGAGGCATG
>CAZNWW010000899.1:0-1810 GCA_964576155.1 uncultured Myxococcales bacterium
CACGACGGCCTGGACCAGGACTGTGACGGCGCCGAGGCCAGGGACGGGATCGACCCGGAGTGTGCGCCCGACGAGGTCCCGCCCGCCCAGGGGGCAGAGGGAGCGGGCCGATCCCCGCCGGCCAAGCGCGAGTAGCCCGCCCCAGCCGCCGACCCAGTCTGCACACCCGAACTCCGACGAGGCCCCCCCCCGCCGCGTCGCCTAGAATCCCGCCATCGCCCGCCGCACCCCCCTGCCGATCGACGACGTCCTCCCCGAGCTGCTCGAGGGACTCGCGGCGCGCCCCAACGCGGTCGTGGTCGCGCCGCCCGGCTCCGGAAAGACCACCCGGGTGCCTCCAGCCCTGCTCGACGCCGGGCTGGCCGAGGGCACCGAGCCGCGAAGGATTCTCGTGCTGCAGCCCCGCCGGGTTGCGGCCCGGCTGGCCGCGAAGCGCATTGCCTGGGAGCGAGGCGAGGCCCTGGGCGAGGCGATCGGCTACAGCACCCGCTTCGAGCGCAAGGTCAGCGGACGCACCCGAATCGAGGTCCTCACCGAGGGCCTCGTCCTGCGGCGCCTGCAGGCAGATCCCTTCCTCGAGAGCGTGGCCGTCGTCGTCCTGGACGAGCTGCACGTGATGGATGGACACCACCGGGGCGATCAGCTCCGGGTCCTCCTGCGGCGGCTGGAGGCTGGCCGGCCCGGGGGGATCCGGTATGCGGCGCTCTCAGCGACCCTCGCGGATCCGATGGCGATTGCGGGTCGCTACTTCCCAGTGGAGGAGCTGGTGGAGGGCCCGGATCCCCGCCCCCTGCGGCTCGAAACAGTTGAGACGGTGGAGGAGATCCCTCTGGCAGCGGCACGCCTCGGCGCTTCGAAGATCCTGGTCTTCTGCAATACACGGGCGCGCACCGAAGAGGTCGCCAACACCCTGCGAGAGGTGGTAGCGCCCGCGCCTGTCGCCATCCACCACGGGAGCCTCGACAGGCGGGAACGCCTGGAGATCGAGGCGGCGATCCGGGAGTGGCGCAAGGGCATCTGCGTCGCGACGTCGACCCTGGAGGTGGGCATCGACATCGGCGACGTGGACGCTGTTGCCCTCGCAGATCTCCCCTCCCTGCCGTCGGCCTTCCAGCAGCGAATCACCCGAGGCAGCCGTCGGGACGACGAGGTGCGGGTCGTCATCGTCGCCCCCACCGAGGAGGACCGGACAGCGGCCGACCTCCTGGCGGAGATGGCGCGCGCCGGGACCGTCGAGGAGCGGGACGCACCCCCGGATCCCTCGGTCATCGTCCAGCAGCTCTTTTCATTAGGATACGCACACCGCGACGGCATCACGCCAGAGATGATCTCCACGCTGTTGGACCCGGTATTCGGGGAGACCGACACCCGACGCATCATCGAGCATCTGCTGGCCGAGGGGCACCTCACATTGAAACTCGGCCGGCTCTTCCCCACCGAAGAGATCCTGGATCTGGGAGACCGAGGGTTCATCCACTCGAACATCCCGAGCAGCCGGGAGCGCGAGCTGGTGGACGCGGCCACGGGCCGGGTCCTCGGACGCGGCGCGCTCGGCGTCGCGGCCGGGTCGGTGGTGCTGTTCAGCGGCAGGATGTGGAATGTGTCCTCGGTCGAGGGGGGCCGCGCAGTGCTGTCCGCGGCGACGGGGAGCGGCGCGACCGCGAAGTTCCGTGCGCGGCCGGATGCGGGGGCGTTCGCGCGCTATCTGCCCTAGCCGACGCAGTCGGCGCGTTCGATGCGGCAGACGGTGCCTGGGTCAAAAAGTTGTGTCCGGGACTCTCGTCTCTGCACGGGGTCCTCCCCCCATCCC
>CAZNWW010000900.1:0-1805 GCA_964576155.1 uncultured Myxococcales bacterium
ACAAGGCGACCAGGATCGCAGCGAGACCGCGCACCAGGCGGGAGTCTGAGTCGGCCCGGACCTCGAGCGCGTCGCCGTCGAGACCCACGGTGACCCAGACCTGGCTGACGCAGCCGGGGACGAGGTTCTCATCGGTTCGCTCGTCCGCCGGAAACGACGGCAACCCGGCCCCCAGCTCCATGAGGAAATCCATGCGATCCCTGGGGTCGTCCAGGAATGAAAAGTCCTCGATGATCCGGTCAATGGTCACGGTGCCCCTCCATCGCTGGAGCTACTCCCCCGGCTCCTTGATCAACCCCAGGTCCTCGATATCGAGACCGGCGGGGTATCCGTATGATACCCGCTCGTCGTACCCGTACGCATAGACGCTCACCGGAGCGCTTGCGTGCACCCTGTGGATCCCGTCTTTCACTGGGAAACGGGTGGCCTTGTACTCCCCGCTCATCAACCAGGACCAGGCGTCCGCGGCGATGGGCACGCAGGAGTCCGGGATCCGGGCAGGGTCTGGCTCATCGCAGTCGAACCAGACCTCCGCGTCCATGGGCGCGGTAATTGTGACGTAGTCCAGCACATATTTGTCCGGCGCCAGGAAGACATAGTCCTCCCGGAACTGCTCCACGGGAACCAGGAGGATGAACGCTGGATCCCCGATACCTGCGTCCCCGGGCTCCAGCTCGCCCTGGAGGTTGGGTCCGGGGGCCTCCTTGCAAGCGAGGTAATGGCCCACCATGATCGGCTTCGTGCCCTGGATCTCGAAGTCCTGACCAGACTCGAAGTCCACCCACTCCCCGCGATCCAGGATTGGTATATTTACTTGCACCGGGAGGGTGGTGATCAGGGTGTTGTTCTCCGCGGCGATGATCCGGTAGCTGTCCAGCTCCTCGTTACGGGGGAACGATCGGGCCGCTACGTAGTGGGTGCCCCAGCTCTTCACCGGGTACATCTGCTGCTCCAGGTGGTCAGCGCAGCAGGTTACGAAGCCTGCGTCGTTGCAGTCCTGGTGCTCCGTACAGGCCGTCTGCCCGTCCCACTCGCAGACCCCCTGTTCCAGGACACAGTGGTTCGTATTCGGGACGTTTGAGGCCTCGGAGCCGCCAAACACCACCACTTGCCGGTCCGCCAGGACCACGCTGCCGGTCATGTCCGCGCCGATGGCGTCGGTCTCGATGTTCAGGACATCATATTGCTGCAGGGTCGTCGAGTAGGTGTCCCCCGGTTCCAGGTGAGGAATAGGCTCCCCGGTGCCTTCGTGGATGCCCACCAGGGTCGGCGCGGTGACGTCCACGGTGACGTGGGTCTCTCCGGGCCGAATCGCCAGCACGGTGAGGTAGCTGCGCAGATACTCCCAGCTCTCCTCCCGGGTCATGACGAAGTAGTACTTGCCGGTCACGTGCTCCGGCAGGAGGAGCGACGCATCGTTGCTGAACACGTCGACGTTCTCCAGGGGGTTGAACTGGTAGGCGGTGATCGGCACGGAGCTGCGGATATGGTAGCCCAGAGGCGCAACGAGGGTGCCGTCCACGTCGCGGCGCGGGAGGTTGTAGATCCGCAAGCCCCCGGGCGGCACAGGCTCCGTCGGGAACGGTACGCCGGCCGAATCCTCGAGGACCGGACCCTCGACGTTGTCTACGAAGATCGACGCTGAGTAACGATCCGACGGGTTGGAGATCACCACCGAGAACTGGGCGCCCTGTGCGTCGAGCTCCCGCCAGGGGAGGAACGAATTGTCCAGGTCCACCGCCCAGAAATCACAGCCCATGTAGACCGGCTGCTTAGCGTTGATCTCGCATTGGCTGATGCAGATC
>CAZNWW010000901.1:0-254 GCA_964576155.1 uncultured Myxococcales bacterium
GGGCTCGCAAGGGAGGACTGAGGGTCGAGGGTCGAGGGTCGAGGGTCGAGGGTCACGCCGGACCTTGCAGTAATTCGCCGTCGTGGCTACCATATCCAGGTCCACAGAGGGGGGAATATCGTGCGCGTCTTCACTCGCTCCCGACTCGCCGGCCTCGTCGCAATGCTCTTCATCTCCGGATGCGGGGGCGCTACCGGGGGCGATGGAGACATCGTCGAGGACGACGGCTATTCTTTCCCGGGATACGACTGGAG
>CAZNWW010000901.1:264-1791 GCA_964576155.1 uncultured Myxococcales bacterium
AGCGGCGGCGGAGACTCCGGCCCCCCGGGTCCCGACGCCGGAGGTGAGGATGGCGGGGAGCCCGACCAGGACGGCACCACGGGTGACCCGGACAGCGGGGAGCCCGGCCAGGACGGCACCACCGGTGAACAGCAGATCCGGATCGTCGCCCCCGCGGACATGCAGAATGTCTCCGGTCCGATCCGGGTCCGCATCGAGCCTGTAGGCGTGGAAGAGTGGGAACCCGAGGCGGTGCTCCTCATGGTGAATGGGGAGCAGGTCTTCTCCGACGTGAAGCTCCCCACCGAGTTGATCATAGATACCGGCCAGTATCCCGACGGCGCGATGGTCCTCGCAGCCACCGCGTACGATCCCGACGGGGAGTACCCCCACGAGATCGGCGTCCAGGTGGACAACCCCGGGTTCCGCCTCGAAGCCGTAGAGCCCCACGGATTCCTCGTGGCCAACGGTGAGGCGCTCCACATCATCGTCCGGGCCATGACCCCGGGTCTCGTGATCGCCGCGGATTTTTCGGCCATCGACGGGCTCTACGTCCCCGGTGGGGAGACGCTCGAGGACAACGGCGACGGCAGCTACCTGGTGTCATGGACGATCAGCGCAGGGAACAACAACGCAGACGGGTTCTACCCGATCCCGGTGACCATCACCGACCCCGGGACCGGGGAGTCCCTGCTGTACGATCTGCTGCGGGTCAAGCTCGAGAACGATCCGGTCCTGCCGCTGCGGGTGGACGGCGGCATCTTCGTGGACGCCACGCCGCCGCCTCCCACGGGGATTATCCAGCCCATCACCCTCCTCTACGGGAACGACTTCATCATCACCGGTGGCTCGTCGAAGCTGAACGCGGACTTCCAGGGCTACGTGTACGCGTCCGAGATCATCGGGCTGGTGGTCTTCGCCCAGGGGTTCCAGGGCTACTACCAGAAGCCCCTGGAGGGATCCACCGGTAACGAGGAGCTCCTCCTCCTCCTGCGTCCGTTCCTGGACACGGAGTCACCGCCGTCGAAGCTCGACGTCCGGGTGGCTGCGGTGGACGTGACCGGCGCTGTGTACCCGTACAAGCAGAAGACCCTCTCTGTGGAGTCTGTCGGCTCGGGTGACATCCAGGTGAGCATCTCCTGGGACACGGGCACGGACGTAGACCTCCATGTGCTGGAGCCGACGGGCTGTGAGATCTACTACGGCAACGACTCCTGCCCCAGCGGCGGCTGGCTGGACCTGGACTCCAACCCGGCCTGCTCCATGGATTGGATCAACAACGAGAACATCTTCTGGCCCCAGGGCCAGGCACCCGTGGGCACCTACACGGTCCGGGTGGATTTCTGGGAGGATTGCTGGTGGGACGGCGCGAAGTACACCGTGACCATCCACAATTGCGGCGATGTTGAGACCTACGACGGCTCCTTCGCCCCGGGTGCCGACGACATGGGCGGCGAGGGCGACGGGGTGACCGTGGCGACCTTCAGCAACGAGAGCTGCGGCCGTCTCCTCCGTGGGCGGGTCCGGTACGAGGACCGGGCCTTCGAC
>CAZNWW010000902.1:0-1790 GCA_964576155.1 uncultured Myxococcales bacterium
TCACCAGGAGGCCCCATGCAAAGACTCCTCATCGCCCCGACCCTTCTCCTTCTCATCTCATGCGACAGCGGCGGTGGCGCCGGAGCTCCTGCGGACATCGCGGAGGCAGCGACAGACACCGCCGCCGACGTCGGCGTCGATACCACACCTGACCTCCCGCCCCCCGAAGACACCCCACCACCGAAAGACATTGCGCCTGACCTCCCGGAGGGCCCGACGGTGTACGGTCCACCGGAGCTATGGAGCGAGCCGATCTTCGACTACATCCAGAAGGTGGTCACCGGTCGGGCTCTCCAGCTCACAGAGTTCGACCACAGCCTCAAGGAGCTGGCGGTCTTCGAGGGACGCCTCTACATCGGCTACGGGGACTGGACAGTGAACACGGGGCCCGTGGATATCCGGCACTTTGAGCCCGACGGAACCCTCACGGTGGACGTGACCATCGACGAGGAGTCCATCGACTACTACCGGATCTTCGGGGATCGTATGTTCATCCCCGGGGTGGACCCGCGGCAACCCGCGGGATCGGACCCCCTGACAGGCAATGTCTGCACCCTCGAGGCCGGTGGAGAATGGGTCGTGGCCTTCGAGCTGGAGCAATACCTCCACGTCCTGGACGTGATCCCCTGGGGGGACACCATCTTCGCCTGCGGCAGCGGCAACATCGACATGGATCATTACTACGCAGGTGACGACATGTCGGTGATCTGGCGCTCCGATGACGGGGGCCACACCTGGGACCTGGAGACCACCTGGCACGACGACAACACCAACGCGGTGGCGCGCTGGGAGCGGTTCGTCCGGACCGGCGACGACTTCGTCGTCTTCGGCCAGTCCATCGACTACGTGGAAGGGGTCCTCACCAACGCCCCTCGTCTCTACGACGGGGGCGCATGGACCCCGGTGGAGATCCTGCCGAACCTCTGGGTGCGGCATGCGATCCAGTGGAGCGACGATGAGGGGCTGGTCTGGGGGCCGGACCTGGGGGTCGAGGGCAAGCCCTACCGCGTGTTCCGGGTGTCCGCCGGGCCTGCTGCGGAGCCGGTGACGTACTTTGACGATGCAGACCTATGGGTCCTCGATGTGTACCGAAACGGTGACGAGGACCTGGTCTTCCTGGCCCGCACGGGGGCCTCCACCGAGGTCGTCCCCGAGCCTCCGTACACCTACCGGGTCCTGCGCACCACCGATCTGGAGACGTTCGAGGAGATAGCGGCCTTCAACCACGAGGAGATCTTCCTCTCCGTAGCCCTCTGGCAGGACCGTCTCTACCTGGGTGGTTGGGAAGGCGGGCTCTGGGAGAGCCTCCCGTAGGGACCTATTCGTTCTTGAAGACCAACGTATAGTTATTGCACGTGGCGCTGGCGCCGGACTTGCGCTTCACCTTCACATAGAAGTACGCGCTGTTGTCGGAGCATACCTCCGTCGTCGAGCTCGTCGCCAGGTATGGTGCCCCGTCCCCCGCATGGTATCCATTGATGCAAGGCGCCTCCCCGAGCTGAGTGGCGTGGAAGTCCGTGTACCAGGAGAAATAGTTGGACGATGTGCCGGGATTGTTGGAACACTTCACGGTCCCGGGACAGGTCCCCGACGTCGTACGCCATACGTCGAAGCGGAACTCGTCACCTGGATTCGACGTGAACCTGATATCCACGTGGAAATTGTCGCTCCCATCGTTTGACCAGCCGTTGTCGGTCGCGAGGATCCGATAGTAGTCCACGTCTGTAGTGGTGGAGATCCGCCCGGTCATGGATTTATCGTCCGTGGTGGTGTCGTCGACGTCGGTGCCC
>CAZNWW010000903.1:0-1784 GCA_964576155.1 uncultured Myxococcales bacterium
CAGGACTTCCTGAAGGATCTGGATGACGTACGGGTGATCACTGTGGACCTTCGCGGACACGGAGGCTCCACAAAACCTCGCGATCCATACACCATCGAGATGTTGGCGGAGGATGTCGCCGGACTCATCGAGGAGCTCTCCCTCGGCGCGTGCCTGGTCGTGGGCCATAGTCTGGGCGGGATGGTCGCCTGTCAGCTAGCCGCGGTGAGGCCGGATCTGGTGAGCAGTCTCATCATCATCAACAGCTTCTCCCGCATCCCCAGGTTGAACCTGAAGGCGTTGGTCAAGATGGTCCAGAGGACCTTCATCATCTACGTCATGGGCCTCAAGGCCTGGGCCCGGATCCTCTCCAAGCAGCTGCTTCCCAGGGACGCTCAGGCCCAGCAACGGGTGGAGCTCTGTGAGGTGTCGGAGATCAACAACGACCGCGGGGCATACATGAACGCGTTCAGGGCTGTCCTGAAGGTGGACCTGCGGCATCGGATGGGCTCGATCACCTGCCCGGTGAAGATCCTCGCTGCAGACTCCGACTACACACCGATCGCGGCCAAGACCGAAGACGCTGCCCTCATCAACGCGACCCGGGATCTGGAGAAGACCGCGGCGGCCACGGTCGTCGAAATCAAGGACTCACGCCACCTGTCTTTGTGGGATCAGCCTGACCGGGTCAATGAGGAGATCGGTTCGTTCCTGCGAGGTTGACCAGGGATCCGCAATCCCCTACACACGAAGATCCCGCCGCCGCGTACACCACGTCCGTCGAGCCCACGGGCGCCTCGGGGAACGGACCAGCGGGGCAACCATCGTGAAGCGTGACCACTCGCTCGCAACCGCCGCCAAGGAGCGGTCGCTCACCGTAACCGCATTCCGGATAAAACGGTCCACAGTAGAGTCCTTCACCGCCCTCAACCCAGCCGTCCGGACAGGGGAGTATGTCCTCCTCCTCACAGTCTGACTCGGCTTCAGAATCCCAGAGTTTAGAACAGGCCCGGGGACCGATGAGACGACAACCACCTCCGGGAAGGGCGAGGTGCCCGGATGCACATTCGTCGAAGATGCACCTCCCGCACAACTCCACAGGAGCGCCAGGCATAGCAGGCCCATGAGGGTCCGCCGTGTTACGGGCGACCTGGTTCGACGGATTCTCACCCGCCGCAATCCGGATCCGTCCACTGGCATCCACAATCGCACCCGTCATCGGCTCCATTCCATGAATCCGGACACGCGTTCTCGAATTGGGAGCCAGTCCAGCAATAGTCACAGGTCGAGTCCGAACATGGAGAACCAGAGTCAACATCTTCGATGTTCGTCTCTCCTTTGGTGTCCTGCTTCGATATATCCGGGGGGTCGACCTCGTCGAACTGGGTTTCGGGGGTCATGATGTCCGGGGATTCTGCCTCGTCGAACTGGATGTCTGGAGCCGCTGCGTCCTGTAGGCCGACACTGTCGGGTACGTCGACCAACCCACCGTTCTCACCCCCGTCGACGTCGACGCCGTCGATCTGGGCATCCTGGTCGGATGCATCCGGCGGTCCGCGCCCATCGACTCCCGTCCCGTCGGTTCTCGGATCCCCGTCCCGTAGCAGGTCGCTGAAACACCCGGCGTCACATTCGTGGCAGATGGGGCAATCCCCCTTGTCCAGACCTCCACCGGTTACGTCAGCAACCGGACATCTCGTGCCTGGTTCCCCGCTGGATCCTGCGTCCCGACAAACGCACGGGGCTCCTTGCGCTTCCTGACGCTCAAGCATGTGCGTCTTGATTTCATCGTAGCCGAGTTCGAT
>CAZNWW010000904.1:0-1779 GCA_964576155.1 uncultured Myxococcales bacterium
GGTGGCGACCCCGCCGGGGCTCATGGCCAAGGGGCAGTGGTTCGAGTTCACCACGGGGTCGAGCTTCATGGCGACCGCGACGGGGCCGATCCTGGTGGGCCATTACCTCCAGGGCAGCAACTACGCCGGCTTCGGCATCGGTTGTCCCTCCAAGGGCACCGGCATCGGGGATCCCGCCTTCACCCTGGGCGTCCCGGTGGAGCAGTTTCTGGACGAGTACACCTTCCTCACACCACCTCACTACGTAGAAGACTACGTGAACATCATCTTCAAGTCCGGCAGCCAGGTGATGCTCGATGGCGTGCCGGTCGCGGGTGCGACGCACACCTTGGGCGAGTGGACCGTGATCCAGATGGCCGTTCCTGACGGGGTTCACACGGTCACAGCGCCCGAGCCCTTCGGTCTCACCGCGTACGGCTACGACTGCGACGTGAGCTATGCCTACCCCGGGGGTCTCGACCTCAAGGACATCCAGTAGCCCGTGGATCAGCGCCAGCTCGAAGAACTCCTGACAGCGCACCGCACCGGGGACCTCTCCACCGAAGAGGCCTTGGAGCGCCTCCGCCACTGGCCGGTGAAGGAGCTCGGCGACATCACCCTGGACACCCACCGCGCCCTGCGCACGGGGCTCCCGGAGGTCATCTACGGGCGGGGCAAGACCCCGCAGCAGATCACCGACGCTGCCCGCGCCCTGAAGGAGGCGGGCCAGGAGGTCCTGGCGACCCGGCTCACCGACGAGGGGCTCGCCGCGCTTCGGCGCGTCCTCGGAGAGGGGCTGGTGGTGGACGAGGTTGCGGGCGCTGCGTGGCTCCCGTCGGGGCGAGAGCGTGAGGTCCCCGAGGGGCACGTGCTCGTGCTCTGCGCCGGGACCTCGGACCTCCCCGTGGCCCGGGAGGCAGCGTTCACCGCGCGTGCGGTCGGGCTCCAGGTCGAGACGGGATGGGACGTAGGGGTCGCTGGGATTCACCGACTCCTGGCATATCGAGAGCGATTGGCGACGGCCGGCGTGGTAATCGCGGTGGCGGGCATGGACGGCGCGCTCCCCGGCGTGGTGGCGGGCCTGACGAGGGCGCCGGTGATCGCGGTCCCCACCAGCGTAGGCTACGGCGCCGGTGCCGGCGGCATCGCGCCGCTCCTGACGATGCTCAACGCCTGCGCCCCCGGGGTCACGGTGGTGAACATCGACAACGGCTTCGGCGCCGCGTGGGCCGCGTGGAAGATGTTGAACGCCGGGGTAGATCCCAGCCGTGAGCGTGCGAACGAAGCAGATCCCAGCCGTGAGCGTGCGAACGAAGCAGATCCCAGACGTGAGCGTGCGAACGAAGCAGATCCCAGACGTGAGCGTGCGAACGAAACCAACACCGAACTCGTCATCGAATGCAACATCGACGACATGCCCGGCACCACCCTGGGCGACACCATGACCCGCCTCTTCGAGGCCGGCGCGCTGGACGTCTGGTTCACCCCGATCCAGATGAAAAAGAACCGCCCCGCTGTCCAGCTCTCAGTGCTAGGCAGGATCGACGACCAGGACCGCCTCCTGGACCTGATCTTCACCCACACAACCACCCTCGGCGTCCGCCTCCGGCCCACCAACCGGGTCACCCTGGACCGCCGCATCGACACCGTAGAAACTCCCCACGGTCCCCTCCGCATCAAGCGGGCCACCTGGCAGGGCCGAGAAGTCAACGCCAGGCCCGAACCCGACGACCTGGCCGCCCTCTCCCGTGAAGCCGGCATCCCGATCAAGGACCTCGACAAAGAAATCTGAACCTCCTC
>CAZNWW010000905.1:0-1776 GCA_964576155.1 uncultured Myxococcales bacterium
CGCCGGTGTCGAAGCGGCCGCCGCGCTGGCGCGGCTGGGTCACTCCACCCTCCTGGTTACGTTCCGCAACGACCGAATCGCATGGATGTCCTGCAATCCGTCTGTAGGCGGGTTGGCCAAGGGACACGTGGTCCGCGAGGTGGACGCAATGGGCGGGCTCATGGGCGACCTCGCCGACCGGGCCGGGCTCCAGTTCCGACGTCTCAACATTCGCAAGGGGCCGGCGGTCCGGTCCACCAGGGTCCAGGTGGACATGATGGAATACAGCCGCCTCGCAGCCGCTGCGCTGGCGGGGATTCCCGACCTGGAGATTCGCGAGGACGAGGTCCTGGAGGTCGTCACCAAGGGCGGGCGCGTCACCGGGGTCAGGTTGGACGGAACCGGACTGCAGCCGTGCAGGACCGTGGTCCTGACCACCGGCACCTTCATGTCCGGGCGCGTCTTCATCGGCGAAGAGGCCTGGGACGCGGGTCGTATGGACGAGCCGCCCTCCACGGGGCTCTCAAAGAACCTCTCGGACCTGGGTTTCTCCCTGGTGCGACTGAAGACCGGCACCCCGGCACGGCTGCACAAGGACTCCGTCGATTTCTCGAAGATGGAGCGCCAGGACGGCGACGTCCCGCCCCCGTTCTTTCATTGGGGTACGCGCTCCCCGATCCTCCCCCAGGTGCCGTGCTGGATCACTCACACGAACCAGAAGACCCATGACGTGATCCGCGGCGGCCTCGACCACTCGCCCATGTTCTCAGGCCGGATGTCCGGGGTCGGGCCGCGATACTGCCCATCCATCGAGGACAAGGTCGTGCGCTTCCCTGACCGCGGACGGCACAAGATTTTTTTAGAGCCCGTCGGTTTGGAGTCCGACCAGGTCTACCCCGCCGGCATCTCGTCGAGCCTCCCGAAGGACATCCAGGATGCGATGCTACGGACCATCCCGGGGCTGAGGCAGGCCCGGGTACTGCGATACGCCTACGGGATCGAGTACGACGCGATCCAGCCCACCGCGCTGCATCCCACCCTGGAGTCCCAGGCGGTCCGGGGCCTCTTCTCGGCGGGACAGATCAACGGGACCTCCGGGTACGAGGAGGCCGCCGGTCAAGGGATCCTCGCCGGGATCAACGCGGCGCGCCTCCTCGATGATGAGCCGCCGGTGACCCTGGGCCGAGAGGAGGCCTACATCGGGGTCATGGTGGACGACCTCACCTCCATCGGCACCGCCGAGCCCTATCGTCTCTTCACCTCCCGGGCCGAGCACCGGCTCCTCCTACGGGAGGCCAACGCGGATCGCCGCCTCACACCCCTGGGGCGGGAGGTAGGGCTGGTTGGGGACGCGCAGTGGGCGGGCTTCGAGGCCGGTCGTGGACGCGCCGCGGAGGTCAGCGCAGCGATGGAGCAGAGCGTCCCGCTCCCGGAGGTCGACGCATGGGCGGCCCGGGCAGGGACAAAGCCCCCGGGGCGTACGGTCCGGCTCCGAGAGCTGATCCAGCGCCCCGAGGTCCATCTGGAACACCTGAGGGATCTCGCTCCTGGGTTGCCCCACCTGAGCCCGTCGGAGATCGAAGATCTGGAGGCCGAGTTGAAGTTCGAGGGCTACATCCGGCGCCAGGAGAAGGTAGCTCAGAGGGTGCGTAAGGCCGACGATCTTCGCCTCTCCCCTGACCTGCCTTATGACAAGGTAGAGGGCCTGAGTTCCGAGCTGAAGGAGAAGCTGACCGCAGCGCAGCCGAGGACCCTCGGCGCCGCGGCCCGCCTCCCTGGGGTAACCCCCGCCGCGCT
>CAZNWW010000906.1:0-1773 GCA_964576155.1 uncultured Myxococcales bacterium
AGATCATTCGCAACCTCTTCTTCAACAGCCCGCCACTCGGGCTAGCGTATATTGCAGCGGTCCTGGAGCGTGCGGGGGTGGCGGTGCGGCTCATGGACGCGGGTGTGGAGGGGCTGGACCCTGATGAGACAGCGGCCCGGGTCGTCGCGGCGAAACCCGCGATCGTCGGCATCGGGTCCACCTCCAACTTCTTCGGGAACGCTCTGCACCTGGCGCGGCAGGTGCGCGCAGCGCTCCCCTCCACGTTCATTGTCCTAGGCGGACCGCACGGATCGAGCTGCACCGCCGAGGTCATGGGCTACGACGTGTTCGATGCGGTGATTGTGGGCGAAGGCGAGCTGACCACCAGAGAGCTGGTGGCCGCGGTGCTCGGCGGCTCGAACCTCGCCGGGATCCGCGGCATCGCATATCGGGATGGCGACCAGGTGATCCACAACCCTCCCCGTCCTCTGCTCAAGAACCTGGACGAGCTCCCATTCCCTGCGCGGCACCTGCTGCCGCTCCACCGGTATGTGCCCCAGCCCAACGACGGTCCTTACCGGCCTAAACACGTGATGATCAGCAGCCGGGGATGTCCCTACGGCTGCACCTTCTGTGATCACGGAACCTACGGTGTCAGCTACCGCTCCTTCTCGCCGGATCGTATCGTCGACGAGATGGAGGAGCTCGTGCACCGATACGGTGCACGGGATATTGCGTTCGTAGACTCACTGTTCATGGTCTCCAAAGAGCGGGTGAAGCGGATCATAGATGCCATGAACCGGCGCGGCGTCGACGTCCGATGGACATGCACTGTCCGCGCCAATATTGCAGACCGGGCCGTCTTGCAGGAGATGAAGGAGGCGGGCTGCTGGCGGGTGCGCATCGGTATCGAGTCCGGGAGCGAACGGGTCCGGAAGGTTGTCTGCAAGGAGGTGGAGACCGATGACATCTTCAGCGCGGTGCGGGCTGCAGACGACCTTGGACTCCATCCGAAGGCCTTCTTCATGATCGGTCACCCGACGGAGACCCGGGAGAGCGTGTTGGAGTCAATGGAGCTGGCCCTCTCCCTGCCCCTGACGGACATCACCGTGCAGATCAACACGCCCCTGCCGGGTTCGGAGCAGTGGAAGACCGCGCGGGAATTCGGTCATTTCAGCAGCCCGGACTGGAGCCGCTATTCGTTCTGGGAGCCGGTCTACATCCCCAACGGAATGACCGCACAGGAGCTGGACGAGCTCTACCGGCTCTTCTACCGTCGCTTCTACTTCCGACCGGTCGTGGCCTGGCGTCATCTGCATATGCTCAAGGGCTGGGGCGACGTCCTGCGCTTCGCCCGCGCCGCCCGGATCCTCGCCACGATGGCCTTTCCGAGGTTGCGTAAGGACTAGATGAAGATGCCAACCATACGCCAGGGGATCGCAGTGATTCGTGCCCTTGCGCGCCGTCCGGTGCCCGTCTACGCACATTTCGGCGTTACCCACCGGTGCAACATGCGGTGCCGCATGTGCGTAGTCTGGAAGGGCAGCGACGAGGCAGCGGAGCTGACCGCCGCGCAGGTCGACACCCTCGCCGGGAACCTGTCCCGGGCGGGCACCCGCTGGGTGGCCCTGGGAGGCGGAGAACCCTTCCAACGCGAGGACATCGCCGTGCTCGTGGAGCGTTTCGTCCGCCGCTCCATGGAGGTTCGGCTGCTCACCAACGGGGTCGGCATCCCTGATGGGCGCATCGTCGAAGTGGCGCAGGCCGGGCTGTCGCACGTCTCCATATCCCTGGACACGCTTGTTCCAGAGC
>CAZNWW010000907.1:0-1769 GCA_964576155.1 uncultured Myxococcales bacterium
AGGCAGCCGTCCCTGACGCAGCCGCGCCCGAGGCAGCCGTCCCTGACGCAGCCGCGCCCGAGGCAGCCGTCCCTGACGCAGCCGCCCCCGAGCCAACGCCGGAGGCCGAGGCCGAAACCGTGACAGCAACCCCCGAGACCAAGAAGGGAGCCGACAATGAGTAACATCACGGCCCAAGACATCAAGAAGCTGCGAGACATGACCGGCGCTGGGATGATGGACTGTAAAGCCGCGCTGATCGAGGCCGAGGGCGACTTCGACAAGGGCATCGAGATCCTGGTCAAGAACAGCGCATCCATCGCCGCAAAGAAGGCCCACCGCGAGATCTCCAACGGCATGATCGCCTCCTATATCCACACAAAGGAAGACGGCGGCGTCGGTACCCTCGGGGTCATGGTCGAAGTCAACCTCGAGACAGACTTCGCCGCGCGTTCGCCCAGGTTCAAGGAGTTCGTGGAAAAGCTCACCCTCCACATCGCGGCCGCAGGCCCGAAGTATCTCTCCATCGAGGACATCCCCGAGGACATCCTGGAGAAGCAGAAAGAGCTCTTCGTCGCTCAGATGGAGGAGACCAACAAGCCAAAGGACATCCTCGAAAAGATCGCCGAAGGCAAGCTCAGGAAGTGGAAGAGCGAGGTCTGTCTCATGGACCAGGTCTACGCCCTGGCTCAGGACAAAGACGAGCAGATCCCGATCTCTGAGATGCTCAAGCAGACCATCGGCAAGATTGGCGAGAACATGGCGATCCGTCGCTTCGCCCGCTTCGGCCTGGGCGAGGACTGATCCCACGCCACGGGAGACCGTGATATGGACGACCCTGCCCCAAGTAAAATACTCTTGAAGCTCTCCGGGGGCTTCCTCGGCCAAGACGGCAACGTTCTGGATCGTACCCGCCTCGACTTCATCGCACAGCAGCTCCGTCCCCTGATAGACGCCGACATCGGCGTCGGTATCGTCACCGGCGGCGGCAACGTGCTGCGGGGCGCGGCGGACACCAGCTTGGGGATGCCCCGGACAACCCTGGACCGCATGGGCATGGTGGCCACGCTGATCAACGGCGTTGCCATCTCCGAGGCGCTCACCGTGGCGGGGATCCCGTCGGCCAGCTTCAGCGCTTTCCCGGTAGGTCTGGAGGGCATCCACCCCTTCAGTATCGAAGACGCTGACGCGCTCCTGGCAGACGGCGGGGTGCCCGTCTTCACCGGCGGCACCGGCCTGCCCTACTTCTCCACGGACACCGCTTCGGTGGTGCGAGCCCTCCAGATCGGGGCCGATCTCCTGGTCAAGGGCAGCCGGGTCGACGGGGTCTACGACAAGGATCCGGAGCGCCACGCCGACGCGCGACGCTTCGACAGGATCAGTTATCACGAGGTGCTCGACCGAGGCCTCGCGGTGATGGACCAGGCGGCCTTCGCCATGGCCCGTCAGAACCGCTTGCCCCTGGTCGTACTGGACATCGGGACACCCGGCATCCTCGGCGCCCTCCTTGAAGGCACCGCGCTATGCACACGGGTAAACCCAGAGCGGGAGGGGGAGAGTCATGAGTGATCTGTTCTACGACGACACCAAGGACAGCTTCGGCAAGAGCCTTGAGTCCCTGGAGCGCGACCTGTCGAAGATGCGCACTGGCCGTGCGAGCCTGTCGATCCTCGACGGGATCAACATCGACTATTACGGCAGCCCGACGGCGGTGACCCAGGTTGCCACCTGCAAAATCGCAGACCCGCGGCTGATCACGGTCAAGCCCTGGGACAAGTCCATGCTGGGCG
>CAZNWW010000908.1:0-1769 GCA_964576155.1 uncultured Myxococcales bacterium
GGAGAAGACGCGGCTTCGCGTGCACCTCACCGACCTGAGGCAGTATAACATCGATGTCGCAGGCGCGGAACCGACCACGATGCTCGCCATTACGTGGCGCCTGTTGACGATGCATGCCGTCTTCGAGCGCAGCGCAGTACTTGCTCACCCGCTGGAGTCTGCATTGGTGCGTTGCCAGCACCGACGTGGTCCAGGTCGGGATCCGTTCATTGACTTTGACCTCCATGACCAGCCAGTCCGGCGGCATGAAGAGGTGGTTCTTTGCGTCCTCGTTCACCTGCAGCGCATAGACGCGGCCGGAGAGCATCGCATCGAAGGTCAGCCGCATCCCCGGCTCGTACCGCCCGCCGACCAGCGCACGCCGCCGATAGGAGACGACGCACCGCGGCCTGAGCTGCATCGTCCGCACCATGTACAGCATCTCCGACGCGGCCGCATGGTCCAGGGGATCCTCAATGGAGTAGGGGTCGAAGTCACCCGCACAGAGGGCCTCCGCGTCCTCGAGAGGGAGGGTGAGCCGACGCTTCTGGACCGTCCGGTTGTAGCGTTGCTTGATCTCCACGAAGGCCTTCGTCACGCTACGGATATCGTCGCCGGGGTAGATCCTGATCCGGAGCTTACGGCGAAACTTGAGGCCCTCGATCTTGGAGCGATACATGGCCAGATCCGGGCTGTCGAAGTAGAGGCTCGTCACACGGTAGAAGCCATCCCCGTCAGCGTGGGGGTCGGGCTCCATGAAGTAGCTGAGATCGTCCACGAGCGCCGGGATGCGGCTCGCGTGGATCACGTACTTCAGCTCGTACCGGTTGAACCTCCGGATCACGGAATCACCTCCGGCTGACGCCCGATGAAGCGGATACCCCGGCCGGACCCAGCCGCGGGCGCAGGATCGAGCCGCACCCGGATCAGGCTTGGTCCGTCGCCGGGCGGGAGCTGCACCGGAATCGACCGTAGGCCCTGAACCTCGATCTCCAGGACCTCGTTCACCCCGGGGCCTTCGAGGTGCAGGTCCAGCGGGAGCGCCTCGGGGACGAGGTCCGTCTGCACCTCGAGGACCTGATCCCCGCGCCAGTCCTCCGAGACCAGCAGATGCTGACGCCCCAAGGCGCACCAGCGCTGGGTCGTAGGCTCCACGACCCGGATCCGGCGCTGACCCAGGATCTCACGTCCCAGGTCCGGATAGCGGGCGACAGCCTCCTCGAGATCCTCGACCTCACGATCTTCGAGCCCCTCGAAGTCTGCGTGCTGCATTCGCACGCCTAGCTCCCAGACCCGATCGAGCAAGGGCGTCGAGAGGCCCCAGACCAGGAACCCGAGGACCAGGATCAAGCCGCCAGTGAGAACCACGAAGCCTGCGCCCGGTCTGGAGAACCTGCGGCTCATGGTGTCCCCTCGCTTCTAAGACGGGCCAAGCCCGTCTCCAGATCGCCCCAGGTGTCGATGGCGAGGACCCGCTCCCGCAAGTCTTCCAGCGCGTCCACGCCCGGCGCGTCCTTCAAGCGAGGCGTCTCGGCTTCCCAGGGCCGATCGGTCACGACCCCCTCTCTACACGCGGCTACGTGGGTGCGCTTGGTCCTCGCTCGGGCGTCGCCCGTGTAGCGGGCGCTCAAATGCTTGAGTTCGAGCGCGATCTCGGCGTCGTGGAGCAGGACGTCGCGAAGGCGGACCCGACTGGCGTTCTTCACGAGCACCGCGGCGGAGCCGCCTGTGACGATGGAATTATGCAGCCGCAGACGGGTCTCCTCGCCGGCGGAGATACCAGACCCACC
>CAZNWW010000909.1:0-1766 GCA_964576155.1 uncultured Myxococcales bacterium
GACGGGCTGCTGAGGACGGCCTGCGAGGGGCACGGTACATGCGGCCTGCCCGAGGCACTGGAGACTTCCGAGGATGGCAGCGGCCTCCCGGCGGCGCTGCGCTCCGTCCGAAATGGGCTGCGGATCCTGCGGGGTCCCCTGCCTGGAGGATTGTTCCGCCCCCGCCCTGTCTGCCGGGTCTGGGAGAGCGGCTACGCGACACCCCTGGAATCGGCCATGGTCCTGGCCACGGCCGCCAAGGCTTCGAGCGGTGCCCGTCTTGCGTTATCCACAGGTGATGCGACCCTCGCCAAGACCGTCCCCGGACTGGCGCAGTGGACCGATGTCCAGTTTCGGACCGACCTCTCCATGGGCTGGATTCCGTCTACCGACACCGTTCACTACCCCTCCGGGCAACTCGGTGGAGGCGAGGTGTTGTTCGATCTCTCCCGTCCCCGGACGCCCGGTGCCGGGGATACCAGTCCGCTCTCCGGCCACCGTCCCGTCGAAATGCCCTGCCGGCAAGTGACGGAGGATCGGGTCTACCGCGCTACCCCGGGTGTTCTCTCGCTGCGTGTCCATGTCGTTCTCGAGTCCAGGCCTGACGTCTGGCTCGAGCTCGTCGACGCGAAGGATCTGGAGGACGCCCTGGAGGCGCGCCTGAAGCCCCTCCTTCCCGGGAGCAGACTCGAGCGACTGTCTATGCAGAACCTCAGCCCGCACCGCATCCAGTTCGAGGCATCGCTGGCGAGCGAGGTCGAACCGGGACCGACCACGACGGTCCCGCTGGCTACCTTGTTCCAGACGCCGGAGGATCTCCCGGGGCTCGTCGTCCTCAGAGATCGCGTGGCACCGGTACCCTTGAGTCTATGCACCCAGGTAACACAGACCCTCAGCTTCGAGGGTTTGACTCCCGTCGGGCTGGTGCCCCGCGAGACCGCTCAAGTGCCAGGAAATCCACGACACCCGATCGCTCGCTCACGGTGGACCGGAGAAGGTGCGTTCGTCCGGACCCTCCGGGGCGTGAAGACCCTGGTCGCTCCTGGGGACTGGCCCGGCGTCTGCGACGAGCTCGGCGCCTGGCTGCAGGATCAGGGTCGGATCATCGTCCTCATGCCTCAGACGAAGGCGTCGCCCTGATGAATCCCTTCGAGGTGATCCTGAACTCCGTGGTCCCGGTCCTGCTGCTCGTTGTCGCGGGTTTTGGATACTCGAGGCTCCGGACCATGGACATCCGCCCCCTCGTGGACTTCATCATCGAGGTCGCCGTCCCCTGCCTGGTCCTGGCCAAGCTCACAGCGAACCCGCCCCGGGGCGGCGACATGATGCTGATCATGGCAGGGAACGCGGTGGTCGTGTGGGGTGTCATCGGCCTGACGCTCCTCGCGCATCGCACGCGGCTCACCCGCACGAGATCCGCGTTCATGACGGCCCCCTTCGCGAACGCTGTGAACATCCCGGTGCCCCTGGCCCTCTTCGCATTCGGCGCGGGCGCGGTGACCAACCAACTCATCTATGCCATCGCGAACATGTGCTTCATGTACCTTGTGGGCACCTGGCTCGTGGTCGGGCACCGCGGCGGGATCAAGCACGTCCTCAGGCTGCCGCCGGTCTGGGCCCTGATCGTTGCGGTGGTGATGGTCGCGTCGGGTCTCCGGCTCCCGCCGTTCATCCGCACCCCCGTGGCCCTGGTAGGAGAGACCGTGGTGCCGTTGCTCCTCTTCGCGCTGGGTTATCAGCTCTCGTCAATGGGGTTGGCACGGGCCCGGAGCGCTGCCCTCCCCGTT
>CAZNWW010000910.1:0-1764 GCA_964576155.1 uncultured Myxococcales bacterium
GGGCCGACGAGGACTGTGACGGCGAGGTCGACGAGGACGTGGTGCCCTTCGAGTGCGACATCCCAGGCGAGTTCGGCGTCTGCACCGGGCTCACGGACTGCGTGGACGGTCAGGAGATCTGCGTGGGCGCCGAGGCCCAAACCGAAGCATGCAATGGCCTCGACGACGACTGCGACGATGCGGTGGACGAGGACTTCACCGACACCGACGAGGACGGACAGGCGAATTGCATCGATCCCGACGATGACGGCGACGCGACCCTGGACGACGTGGACAATTGCCCCCTGACCCCGAACCCTGACCAGGGGGACGTAGACGGCGACGGCCTAGGCGATGCCTGCGACGAGGACTCAGACGGCGACGGCGAAGTGAACGACACGGACTGCGCCCCCCTTGACCCTCTCGTCCATACCGGCGCCCAGGAGAACTGCCTCACCGAGTACGACGACAACTGCGACGGCGTGACCAACGAGGAGAACGGGGTGGCCTGCACCGCGTACTACCTGGACGAGGACGGGGACGGGGTCGGCGTGATGTTGTTCCTCTGCCTCTGCGCGCCCCAGGACGCCTACTCGGCGTCGATCCTCGGAGACTGCGACGACACGGATCCCGCAGTGTACCCCGGCGCGGTGGAGGTCTGCGAGACCGAGTGGGACGACAACTGCGACGGTGAGACCAACGTCGAGAGCGCGCCGGGCTGCGTCGGCTACTTCCTGGACGACGACCAGGATGGCTTCGGTGTAGGGGATGCCTACTGCCTCTGCACGGGCTCCGGCAACGTGAACACCACCATCGCCGGAGACTGCGACGACGTGGACCAGGATGTCTATCCCGGCGCGGAGGAGCTCTGCGACGGCAAGGACAACAACTGCAACGACGCGATCGACGAGATCTTTCCCGACGCAGACGGCGACGGTGCGGTGGACTGCTTCGATCCCGACGACGACAACGACGGCACCCCCGACGTGGATGACTGTCAGCCGTACAATCCGGGGATCCCCTCCTGCGCAGGCAAACAATGCGGGAGCGACGGCTGCGGCTCGCAGACTGCCTGCGGGCAATGCCTCCCTGGCTCCGAATGTCTGAACTTCCAATGCACCTGCGTCCCGGACTGCGCCGGCAAGCAATGCGGGAGCGACGGCTGCGGAGGCTCCTGCGGATCTTGCCCGCCCAACTACGTCTGCCAGGACAACATGTGCCAATGCCTTCCGCAATGCGGGGGGAAGCAATGCGGTGCGAACGGCTGCGGTGGCTCCTGCGGTTCCTGCCCGCCCGGGAACATCTGCCAGAACGGCTGGTGCCTCTGCCAATCCAACTGCATCGGCAAGCAATGCGGCTCTGACGGCTGCGGCGGCAACTGCGGCACCTGTCCCTTCGGCTACACCTGTACCTCAGGGGGACAGTGCCAGATGCTGGCCGATCCTTGGGGCTGCGAGTGGAACGAGTGCGGGACCGTCGGTGGAAACTGCTACTGCGACGCGGCTTGCTGGACCTTCGGGGACTGCTGCTACAACGTATGCCCCGTTTGCGGATACTGCTGGTAGTGGATCCTCGGCCGCCGGTGGGGCGAGGAGCCCCTGAAATGGGCCGCGCTCATCGCGGCCAGCGGCGTCGGCGCAGTTGTTGGCTCGAAGGTCTCTATGTCCCACCTGAGTGCGTGGGCTCCCGCCCTCGTGGAAGGCACCCTCCCAGCGGTTCACGGGAAGAACCTCCTCGGCGCTATCGCCGGAGCCAGTCTGGCCATCCTATGCGTACAGTGGCTCC
>CAZNWW010000911.1:0-1763 GCA_964576155.1 uncultured Myxococcales bacterium
TAGTCCATCCAGGTATCGGTCCAGAGTCCGATGAGCACCCCCACCGATTGTGAAAAAGACGGGTATCCCCAGCTCCGCGACGGCGTCCCAGAACGGATGGAATACGTCGGAGTCCCAGGGCTCGGTCTGCCCATAGTAGTAGGCGTGGGCCGCATGCCACTGGAGTCCATGCAGTCCCAGTTCGTTGATAGCCTTTCTGAGCCTGCTGACGGACGCCTCGGGCTGCTGCTGGACCAGCCACTCCTCGACCAGGGCAAGGGAATGCAGACGGTTGGGGAATCGCTTTACGCAGTCGGCAAAGTACTCGTTGCCCAAACCCTGGTAGGGCGCCCTGTGG
This sequence comes from uncultured Myxococcales bacterium, assembly GCA_964576155.1. Taxonomy (GTDB): domain Bacteria; phylum Myxococcota_A; class UBA9042; order CAIXZC01; family CAIXZC01; genus CAZNWW01. The sequence goes on from CAZNWW010000911.1 coordinate 338, forward strand.
ATCAGCGACCAGTCCACCCCAGCGTAGTCCATCTCGGCGACCAGGCTCTCGGCAGAGAAGGTGTGCTCGATCATCGAGGGTGGCTGGACCTGTTTGACGTAGTCTTCGCCGTCTACGGTCCACATGAACCGGCCGTAACCGGCCGGTCGGAAATTCGCCTCCTTTAGCGCGTCAAAGGTGATGGGTCTCGAAAGGTCCAAAAGTGCGCTGCTGTCCGCAGCTGTCCGGTCACGTGCCTGCCAGACGGGCTGGGGGTCCGTCGCCATAGCTAGTTGAAGGTGGTGCGTGAACTGCTGGCGGTCGTCCCATCCTAGCGTCTCAAGGTCGCCTCTTTGGTCTGGGATGGTGTAGGAGTGTCCGTCGTAAATCATAGCAATCTGTGGTGGTCCTCCTTAAACGGCCGGGAGGTGCAGCGGGCCAGCACCAAGAACATGTACTTCTGGAATCTTCATGTGTGAGCGGCTGTGGACCGTCCCCATCCCGGCCATGCCCATTAAGCCGACGCTAAATGATCGCACCATGTACGCAGCTTCTGATTGCCTGAGATGCTAAGGCCAAAACCACTCAGCCTATCCCGATCTCCCGTAGATACTCCCGGGTACGTGCCGCGATGGGCAGCGGCTTATCGAATGGTGCGGGATACATGTCTTGCTCGACGATCGCCCAGCCGGTGTAGTGGACCTCGTCCAGCAGGTCGCGGAGGGCGGCAAAGTCCACAACACCTTCCGAAGGCTCGCAGAACATGCCGATGCCTATGGCCTTGGCGAACGGGATGTTTTCCGCGTCGACCTTCTTCCGCACTTCCGCATCCACGCTCTTGAGGTGCAGGTAGGGAATCCTCTCGTGGTGCTTACGCATGAACTCCACCGCATCGCCCCCACGGTAGACGTGGTGACCCGTATCCAGACATAAGGAGACGCGGTCCGGATCGGTCTCGTCCAAGAACGCCTCTATCTGGTCTTCGTACTCGACGTGCGTCTCCGCATGGGGGTGGAAGACAAGGTCAAGGTCGAACCTTTGCCTGGCGATGTCGGCCACCCTGTGAGTGGTGTCGATCAGCCGCTTCCATGAGTCGCCGTCCAGGCGGTCCGGGGCCAGTGCCTCACCGGTGGACAGGTCGTTGTACGTTCCGTCGATCAGCACCAGGAACTTCGCCCCCAGGGCGGCCGCCAGTTCCCCGGCACCCAACACCTGCTCCTCGACTTCCGGCCAGTCGGCAGGCGATTCCAGACATCCCTCCCCCATGGCGAATGTACTGGACACCTTCAGGCCTCGCCTGTCCAGCTCTGGTCGGAGAGTGGCCAGATCGGTGGGCAGGTACCCGTACGGACCGAGCTCGATCCATTCGTACCCCGCCTGGGCCGCCTCGTCGAGGAATCGGGTCCACGGAGGCTGCCTCGGATCGTTGGGGAACTCCACTCCCCAG
>CAZNWW010000912.1:0-1762 GCA_964576155.1 uncultured Myxococcales bacterium
GCCGATGTCCTCCGGGGCAACGGCGACCACGGACTCCTTCTTTGATGACGTCTCCACGCGATCCCAGGGCACCCAGAGGGCCACCACGACGACCACCGCGAGGAGGGCGATCCCACCACCTCCCCAAATGGAGTAGTTCCGCTTCGGGAAGGCGAGGGATAGCGTCCGGGCGCTGGCTCCATCCGCTGGTTCACCCCCACCGTCCATGGGCGGTGACACCACAGGGTCGGACGGCAAAGGCACGGGCTCCTTGGTCTCGGGCTCAGGGACTTCCGGTTCCGGCACAGGAACTTCGGGCTGCGGTGGGCTTTCCGGAACAGGTGGTGCTCCTGGTGGGACCTCGGTCGCCCACGCGGTCTCGGCGCTCCCCAACTCCTCCAGGATCTCCTCGACTTCCGAGCCTGAATGAGAAGACGTCTGGACCCCTTCTGCGACCTCCTGCGGCGGCTCGGCCTTCTGCGGAGACGGTTCGACAGCACCCTCCCCCAGCAACGCGGTACCACGCTCTTCCACCACGTCTTCGACTTCGACGTCATCGACTTTGGCCTCGGCGACATCCGGCTCAACCGCCGGCACAGGTACCTCCTTGCGCTTCCAGGCGGGAGTCTGAAACCGAAGCCCCTGGTCCGTGGTAGACAACGGAGGCAGCGTCACGGTCTCGGGCGACGCCTCGTGGTCCTCCACCGCCCTCCGGAGGGCGTCAGAGAACGACGCCGCTGACTGGAAGCGGTCGGACGGCTCCTTCTCCAGCGCCCGGGCGAGGAAGGCCTCGATGCTACGGGGCACCTCGACGTCCGGGTTCTTCTGCCGCAGCGACGGGAGCGGATCCTGGATGTGCGCCCACAGGGTCGCCATCGGGGTGTCACCCATGAACGGCGGCTCCCCGGCCAGCATCTCGTAGAGCACGATCCCCAGCGAGTACAGGTCGCTAGTCTGGGCGACGGGCTTGCCCTTAGCCTGCTCCGGACTCAGGTACTGCGGCGTACCGACGATCATCCCGGCCTGGGTGACGGTGTCCATGGACGAGTCGCCGACAAGCTTGGCGATGCCGAAGTCCAGGACCTTCAGCTGCTCCTTCCCCTTCCTAATGCTCACGAAGAGATTCTCGGGCTTCAGGTCCCGGTGGAGGATGTTGTGCTCGTGGGCCTCCTCCAAGGACCGGCATGCCTGCAACAGGAGGCCTGCTGCCCGCACATGCTCTAGGGGGGCCTCGTCCTGGATGATGACGGAGAGCGGGCGGCCCTTCAGGAGCTCCATCGTGTAGTAGAGCAGCCCGTCCCGGGTCACTCCGAAGTCGTATAGGGACACCGTGTGCTTGCTGTCTAGGGTGGCGATGGCCCGGGCTTCGTTCAGGAACCGCTTGACCGCTGTCTCGTCCTGGACGATCTCCCGCCGCAGGACCTTCAGTGCCACGATGCGTTTAATGAGGTGCTGCTCGGCCTTGTAGACCACCCCCATCCCGCCCTTACCGACCCGCTCCATGATCGTGTACCGGTCGTCCAGAACCTCGCCGACCAGGTCTTTATCCATGGGAGAGACAAGGTACGAGCCGTCCTCAGGACACTTCTCTGTCGAGAGGGGGTACTTTGCGAAGCATTTGGGACAGTACTTCATCGGTTGAACGGTTCTCGCTGTTGTAGAGCCGAATGTAAAACAAAATGGCCCGGACTTGAAGTTCTAGATCAGGGCGGAGAACATAGTCTGGCTTTGTAGCGCCCAGTAATTAAGTTCCCTCTCTCTCGGCGCTTTCGGTTGACATGCC
>CAZNWW010000913.1:0-1762 GCA_964576155.1 uncultured Myxococcales bacterium
TGACGTTCTGGATATTCACCGAGTAGCTGCACCAGCCGGCGGTCCCCGTGGTCACGGGGTTCGGGATCATCGCCCCGAGATCCAGTGAGCCCAGGTAGTACGTCATGATCGTGGCGATGTCGTCCACGTCGTCGGTGTCGTTGTCGTCCCAGACCTCCTCCCCGAGGAAGATCATGATCCCGTCGTGGACCATGGACTTCGCCGGGTCGGCGCTGTCGATCTGGTACCAGGTGTTCGACCAGTAGTAGGCCCTGGAGCCGTGGGAGGTGCCGCCCAGGAAGTCCTCCGCGTCGAAGGTCAGGAGGTTCATCCCCTGGCTGGACGCGTTGGCGTAGCTGAAGCTCCCGTCGGCGCCGACGGCCACCTGGTCGCCGTTGACGCTGAAGCTCGTCACCAGGCCGGCGAGGCTCGTCACGGTGCCCGTCACCTGGACCGAGGCGGCCCCGTCCAGGGTTGCGCCCCGCGGCGGCCAGGTCACCACGATGTCCGGCAGGCATTCCGGCGTCAGGGCAGGCACGTACTGACAACCTGTGATTGGATGGCAGGAGTCATTCGTGCACGGGTTTCCATCGTCGCAGGAGATGGACATCCCCACACATTCCCCGTCCGCGCAGGTGTCCCCGAAGGTGCACACGCTCTCGTCATCACAGGGCACGGTGTTGGGGGTCGCCTGGCAACCTGCGAAGCCCTCGCAGTGGTCGTCGGTGCAGATGTTCCCGTCGTCGCAGATAAGGGCGTCGGGGCCCTGCTGGCAGGTCCCGCCCTCGCATTGATCCCCGGAGAAGCACACGTCCCCATCGTCGCAGGCCAGGGTGTTGGGTGTGGTGACACAGCCCGCGCCGGTCTCGCATCCATCGTCGGTACAGACGTTCCCGTCGTCACAGACGATGCCGATAGGCCCCGCCTGGCAGATCCCGCCCACGCAGAGGTCATCCACCAGGCATGGATCCCCGTCGTCGCAGGGCGCCGCGTTGGGGAAATTCATGCACCCCTGAATTGGATGGCAGGAGTCATCGGTGCAGGGATTCCCGTCATCGCAATCCGGGCTGCCCCCTCCGGGCTGACAGGCGCCGCCCCCGCACGTGTCGCCCTCGGTGCATGCGTTCCCGTCGTCGCAGGGCGCGGCGTTGGACGCGAACATACACCCGGCCCCGAAGATGCAGGAGTCGTCGGTGCACGGGTTCCCGTCATCGCAGAGGGCCGCTTCCCCCGCTGCGCAAGCTCCTGCGTCGCAGGCGTCGCCCTCGGTGCACGGGTCGCCATCATCGCAAGGGCCGACCGCGTGCTCCTGCACGCAACTCCCCAGATCACAGTGGGCAGCGGTGCAGGGGTTTCCATCGGAGGGGCACGTCATGGGCGCGCCGACGCATGCGCCGTTGATACATTGATCGGAGAGGGTGCAGGGGTTCCCGTCCTTGCAGGTGTTGGTGTCGTCCGGGGTCCATGCGTCCGTCTCGACCGCGGTGATGCACTCCAGGCAATCAGCGTCCGGGTTGGAGTCGCCGTCCTCCCAGCATTCTTCGTCGATGAAGCACCAGCCGGCGCGCAAGGGGTGGTCACAGACTCCTCCCACGAGGCAGTGGTCCCAGGTGCACTCGACCCCATCGTCGCATTCGTCCGTCTTCCCCATGCAGCTCCCGGCGTCAGCGCCGGGAGTGTCCGGCGCTGCATCCCCGGACTCCGCGTCCACCTCCCCGAGATCCTCGGAGACGTCCGGCCCGGTGTCGGCCGCGTTCGGAGAATCGGCGTGGTCCTCGACCGC
>CAZNWW010000914.1:0-1761 GCA_964576155.1 uncultured Myxococcales bacterium
CCTCGACGTGCCCGACGAGGTGCTGGTGGCCCCCTGCGACACGGTGGTGGACGTCATGGGACCAATCTACCCGGAGCTTCTGAGCCGGCGGGACTTGATCGAGAAGGTAGTGCTCCAGGAGGAGAAGGCCTTCGGCCGGACCTTCGAGGACGGCCGCCTGCGGCTAGAGCGGGAGATCGCCACGGTCAAAGAGACCGGCGGCGACACTGTCCCAGGGGACGTGGTCTTCTGGCTCTACGACGAACGGGGCTTTCCGCCGGATCTCACCGCGGTCATAGCGGAGGATCTCGGGGTGACCATCGACCGGGCCGGCTACGAAGCCGCGATGCAGGCGAAGCGGGCCGCATCCGGCAAGGAGGACGGTGGCGTCGACGCCGGCGGCAGCGACGGCGAACTGGGCCGGCCCCCCACCCCCTTCACGGGATACGAGGGCACCGATGCAGACGCTGTGATTGCAGCGCTCCTCGATATGGGCGCGCCGGTAGAGCACCTGTCCAGCGGCAGCCAGGGTGCAGTGATCCTGGATCACAGCCCCTTCTATGCCGAGTCAGGCGGACAGGTCGGCGACACGGGGACCCTCACCGGGAAAGGAATCACTGCCGAGGTGCTGGAGACCCGCAGGAGCCCGGAGGGGACGTTCCTCCACATGGTCGAGGTAACCAGCGGCGCGCTCCTCCCGGGGGCACATGTCCGGGCGAGCGTCGACGCCACGCGCCGGCTTCACATCGCCCGTCACCACAGCGGAACCCATCTCCTGCACCAGGCCCTCTGCGAAGTCCTGGGAGACCACATCAAGCAGGAAGGCTCCCTGGTCAGCCCGGACTTCCTGCGCTTCGACTTCCGCCACTTCGGCGTCGTCTCCCCGGAGGAGCTGGACCGCATCGAGGCCTGGGTCGCGAAGCGGGTCGCTGGGAACACACCGGTAGAGGCAGCCGAGATGCCGTTTCAAGACGCAATAGACAAGGGGGCGAAGGCCTTCTTCGGCGACAAGTACGGTGACCTGGTGCGGCTGGTGACCATGGCCGAGTCTGCTGAGCTCTGCGGGGGCACCCACGTGGAGCGCACCGGCGACGTGGGGATGTTGATGATCACGCGGCAGGAGGCAGTTTCCTCCGGGGTCCGACGGATCTACGCCGTCTGCGGTGAAGCCGCAGTGGCCGAATACCTGAAGCTGCGTGGTCTGGTCCGGGATCTCGCCGGGAAGCTGCGTTGCCCACAAGACGAGATCCACGAGCGGATCTCGGGCCTCGGCGAAACCATCAAGAGCCTGGAGCAGGAGGTGGACCGCCTCCAGACGAAGCTCCTGTCCGGTGGTCCCGCTGAGGGCGCCTCGGGAGAGGTCAAGGAGATCGGCGGCGTCGCGGTGATCGCGGCCCTTCTCGAAGACCAGGGCAAGGATGGTGCGCGCAAGGCCGCGGATCTGGCCCGGGACAAGCACCCCGAATCGCTGATCCTCATCGGGGCACGCCAGCATGATAAGCTCCTCTTTATCGTAGCGAAGCGCGGAGACAAGGTCGCCGCGGCCCACTGCGGCAACCTCTGCAAGGAGCTGGCAGCGGCCGCTGGAGCCCGCGGCGGCGGTCGCCCGGACTTCGCGCAGGCGGGCGGCGCGCCCGGTGATTCATGGGAGATGGTGAAGAGCTTGTTCGAGAGCCGTGTGGTTGCGATACTGGGTGCTGACTGAAAAGACGAAGGGGGACTCCATGGAGTTCGACGTTCCCGTCCTCTTGTTAGAGGCAAACCGCGAAACCCCGGACCCGC
>CAZNWW010000915.1:0-1754 GCA_964576155.1 uncultured Myxococcales bacterium
GTGCCCGCTGGCGCAACCAGTGGCTGCCCGGCCTGGAACTGCGGCGGCTGTGAGACCTGGGTCTGCAAGGTGACCCCGTCGGATCCCACGCACCCGGGGCTCCCCGCAGAGGACAGCGCCACCGTGGGCCTCGAGGGCTGCGAGTCCTGTGTCGGCACGGTCTTCGGGGACAACTGCTACAAGTACTTCTCGGGACAGTTCTCCTGGAACGGTGCGCAGATGAACTGCGACAACTGGGCCTTCGGTGGCCACCTGGTCACCATCACCAGCGGCGTGGAGAACAACTACGTCAAGACCCTCGCGGCGTCGGTCTCCTGGATAGGCGGCTCGGACACCCAGAATGAGGGCGTCTGGAAATGGGTCACCGGCGAGGCCTGGGGCTGGACCGGGTGGTCCGGCTCAGCGCCTAACAACGCCGGCAACGAGGACTGCGCCGCGATCAGCGGCGGCGGCGGCTGGAACGACCTCAAGTGTACGAACACCCCCAACGGGACGGTCCTCGGCTACATCTGCGAGGACGACTGGGACCAATAGGGCCAGCACCTCGGGGTTCGACGCTGGCCTTATCCATTACTGGTTGACCGGTTCACAGACGTAAGCGTGCGAACGTCATTTCGAGCGATCTATGGCGGCACTTCGCACTCTTCGCCCCAGCCCCACTCCATGTAGCGAGCCGACCAGGGCAGACACCCCGTCGACCGTCGAACGTCGAACGAATTTTCTAAGCGCCCCGCCAGTATCAAGAGTTCTTCGCACTCTGGCATTGGCACCAACTCCAGCACAGCACCAAGCCCTCCCGCTTCCCGCCTCCCGCCTCCCGCCTCCCGTGCTGCACACACCGAGCCCGCCTCCACGAGCCCGAGACCCCCAAAGTCGGGGCTGGAAAGCCCCTCCCACAGTAAGAGTCCCCCCCCTCCCACAGGAGATCCGGGCCTCGGACTCGGAACGGTTGCGGGATCGGGCTTCGGGAGACGGCAATCGGCAGAACACGGAGCGGTGGTTGAAAATCCGGAAAGTCAGGAAGACGGGCGGAGAGCGGCGACCGCCCTGGAGGAGTCAATCACACCGGTGGCGACAATGAACCGGTCCTGCTGCTACAACCACAGGGCAGTCCTGGCCAGCTATACCAGGCGCCAGAGATCATCCATGTCCACCAGCTCCACGTCGATGTCCGCGCGCTCGGCCTGCTTCACCGCAGAGTCGGTGAACCGGGCCGTCGTCACCACCATGGCCCGGTCGCATTCGTAGTAGGACGCGCCGGCGATGACCTGTTGCACGGATTCGTTGCCCGCGTTCCGGCTTGTGAGGTGCTTGGCCTGGACAGCGACCCGGCGGCGGCGTCTTGTCAAGATCAGGTCGGCGCCGTAGTCCTTGCCCCCGGAGGTGATCTCCGCACGCCAGCCCCGGCGCCGGAAGATCCGTGCCAGGAGGACTTCGAACTCCCGTCCGTCCAGGCGGTCGACCCGGCGCAGGGCGCGGCGGATGCGGTAGCGTTCACCCAGAAGCCTGTGGCCGGCCCAGAGGACCAAGAGGGCTGCGAGGGACCAGGAACCGGCCGGGGGCAGGACATCCCAGAGGAGCCAAAGGATCAGGAGATTCCAGAGGAGGGCGAACCAGAACATTCGATCAACGCGGGATCAGGTAGCCGTTCTCGAGGCGGACATCGCCGGCGGCCTCCAGGGTCGTCACCAGCTCGTCCCGGAGTCGGCGGGAGAGGGGATCAGCCTCAGCGAACAGGTTCTCGGTCTCGCCGG
>CAZNWW010000916.1:0-1750 GCA_964576155.1 uncultured Myxococcales bacterium
GATGGACTGGGCCGCGATGACCCCCACGGCCTCGCCCACGTTGACCAGCTTGCCCCGGGCAAGATCGCGGCCGTAGCAGAGCGCGCAGCAGCCGCCGCGGGTCCGACAGGTGAGCACCGAGCGAATGGGAACCCGGATGATCCCTGCGCGGTCTATGAACTGGGAGGTCTCCTCGTTGATCTCCGTGTCGGCCTCCACGAGGAGGTCCTCGGTGTACGGGTCCACGATGTCGTCAAGGGCCACACGGCCGAGGATACGATCCCGCAGGGGCTGGACGATCTCGCCACCCTCGGTGAGGGGCTCGACTTCGATCCCCTCGAGGGTACCGCAGTCCCAGGCCTTCACCACCAGATCCTGGGCGACGTCCACCAAACGGCGGGTGAGGTAACCCGAGGACGCTGTCTTGAGCGCGGTATCGGCCAAGCCCTTCCGGGCACCGTGGGTAGAGGTGAAGTACTCGAGGACGGAGAGCCCCTCGCGGAAGTTCGCCGTAATGGGCGTCTCGATGATCTCTCCGGAGGGCTTGGCCATGAGGCCTCGCATCCCGGCGAGCTGACGCATCTGGGTCTGGGACCCGCGGGCGCCGGAGTTGGCCATGATGAAGATGCTGTTGAAGGAGGCCATCGAGCGCGTCTCGCCCTCATCACTTGTGACCTCGATGGTCTCGAGGTTGTCCATCATCGCCTTGGAGATGAGATCCGTGGTGCGGGACCAGATGTCGACGATCTTGTTGTAGCGCTCACCATCGGTGATGAGACCTTCGACGTACTGCTCGGTGACCTCGGCCACCTCTACCTGGGCCGCCTCTACCATCTTCTCCTTTTCCTTGGGGATCTCCATGTCATCGATGCACACGGAGATGCCGGCCAGGGTGGAGTGGCGATAGCCCCAGGTACGCAGGTTGTCTGCAAGGATCACGGTCTCCTTGGACCCGCAGAGGCGGTAGACCCGGTCGATGAGGTTACGGAGGGAGCCCTTGTCCATCAGGTGGTTGTACTCGGCGAAAGGCACTGCGTCCGGTACCAGCTCCGTGAGGAGGATCCGGCCGACGGTGGTGTCGATGATCTCGTCGTTGAAGCGCACCTTGATCTTCGCGTGGAGCTCCACCTGGCCGGCGTCCAAGGCCATGCGGACCTCGTCGCGGCTGGAGAACTGCTTACCCTCGCCCTTGCCGAAGACCTTCTCCCGGGTGAGGTAATACAGGCCGAGCACGACGTCCTGGGTGGGGACGATCATCGGTCCGCCGTTAGCAGGGCTCAGGATGTTGTTGGTGCTCATGACCAGGGCCCGGGACTCCATCTGAGCCTCGAGGGACAGGGGCACGTGCACCGCCATCTGGTCTCCGTCGAAGTCTGCGTTGAATGCGGTGCAGACCAGGGGATGGAGCTGGATGGCCTTGCCCTCGATGAGGACCGGCTCGAAGGCCTGGATTCCCAGCCGGTGCAGGGTCGGGGCGCGGTTGAGCATCACCGGGTGCTCCCGGGTGACGTTCTCGAGGATGTCCCACACTTCCGGGTCCTGGTTCTCGACCTTCTTCTTAGCGGCCTTGATGGTGTTCGCGTAGCCCCGCTCTTCGAGCTGGTTGTAGATGAAGGGCTTGAACAGCTCCAGGGCCATGGTCTTGGGGATGCCGCATTGGTGCAGCTTCAGCTCGGGGCCGACAACGACGACCGAGCGGCCCGAGTAATCGACGCGCTTGCCGAGGAGGTTCTGGCGGAAGCGGCCCTGCTTGCCCTTGATCATGTCCGAG
>CAZNWW010000917.1:0-1749 GCA_964576155.1 uncultured Myxococcales bacterium
TGCAGGAGATCCCTTCCTCGGAGTGGATCGCCTCTTGCCCGGTCTTCCCCTCCTCTTTTAGGGAGGTTGCGACAACCGCGGTCAGGTTGCCCGAGAGTATGGATATCGGGTTATGACACCCGCCGCAGTACCTCGTGGACTCGAGCCGGTGTCGTTCTCCATCGCACTGGCCACAGTCTTGTAGAACACGTCGGACGTGGACCAGCGGTGGGCGCTCGCATTCCACTCTTCGTAGATGTCCTTGTGGCATGTCCCGCAGTTCTCCGAGCCCGCCATAAGGTCGGCATTGATCGGCTGGCCGGTGCTCGTATCGACATTGCTGGGCATGAATGGGTCGTTGCCGTACTTCAGATTGTAGGTCTGGGGCGGGATCCCCGCGGACAGGTCGGGCCCGCCGATGGCCAGTGCCAGGATTACCCCGACGAGCAGCAGCAGGAGCGCGACCCCGGAGCTTCCCCATACCAGCCGACGCTGCGCGCCTCGCAGCATCCCTCCCATCTCCTGACCGAACCACTTCCGATGCCGCAACCACGCCCGAACCAGGTGCCAGCCCAGGAGGGGGACCATGAGCAGGCTTCCCCAGGTGTGGACCACGTCAATCCAGTACGTAATGCTGGGTCCGAAAAAGGCCTCCCAGGTCAAAATCAATCCGGTCACTCCCGAGACCACGAAGACCCAGAAGCTGAGAGCCCCCAGCAGCTTGCCGCGATTGAGCCTCACCGGCCTCATGGCGAAGTAGTGGCGCCACTGGTACCAGCCATAGACGACTACCGACAGCAGCCCCAAAACCGTGTGGATCAGGACCATCCACTGGACCGCCGTCCAGCCCCATGTCTGGGACTCGGTGAAGTTCGACGGCAGGGGGGCGAAGTATATGACCAGGCCGCTAATCAGGAGAAAGATCAGGATGCCGACGGTGAGGACGAGCACGGTGGATGACCAGTAGCCCGCTGCCACGCGACGGTCCTGTTGTGCGTCCATCGATCGCCCTCCCTCGACAGTCAATCTTTTCGGAGACAACGCGGTCTCGCCCGAGGGGGCTGCCGCAAAGGTATACGCCAAGTCGGTTGCCTGACGCTCCCAGACTAAGGTCTGCCTATTCCGAATCTACTTGGAACGTCGTACTCGCCCGAACGGCCTCCGGTTCAGTCACGCACGCTGCCATCAACCCATCTCGTGTTGTACTCCCGCAGGTACTCCTGGTGCTGTGGATCTCCCGGATAGCTCTCCCCCTCCGGATACGGATAGCTCGACATCCCGTGGAATGGGAGCGGAGCGATGGAGGTCGCGTACGCCGTGTTGGGCCACATGTCTTTGACATAGCCGTCGACGTGCACCAGGAAATCGCGCTGCCAACCCGGGGGCAGTGGCGCGATGTCCACGACTGGGAAGTCGATGGCGATCTCCTCGCCGTGGCGCATGATCACGTACCGGTCGTCGACCTCCTCCAGCAGCGGGCCCGTCTCTCCATACCGGGTGTAGTAGCCGGCCTGCGTGCCCCAGGGAGAGGAATCGCCTGCCTCGTCGTAGAGGAACACCGGCGGGCTCTTCCCGTCCGGCAGGACCAGCTCCGGATACCCTCGCCAGCGCAGGTCCGCACAGACAGGCTCCAGCTCGGTCACACGCGCGCGGTTGGAATCCCCGTACGTGCTGACGCGGATCCGGTCCCAATAGATCTCCATGTTGGTCGCGATCTTGACGCGATGGTCGTCGGACAGGAACTTCCCCGTCAGATCGACGGTCATGGTT
>CAZNWW010000918.1:0-1738 GCA_964576155.1 uncultured Myxococcales bacterium
ATGGCTGGATCTGGATTGGATGAGCGTCTACGGGACCTTCGGCGTCAACCTGCGGAACATCCACCATGTCGGGATGAGCGGCGGCGTCGAGCTGTCGTTCCTATGGTAGGGGGGAGGGAGACCATGACACGGACGATCCGAATACTCACGCTCTCGGCCCTCCTCCTGACCGTCCCCGGCCGAGCAGGCGAACGGCCCGCTCCGGAGCTGACCGAGACCAGCGCGGTTCTCCATGCACCTCCGGCGAGCTGGGTCGAGGACGGGGCCCCTTACCGACTGGTCGCTAAGGCCACCGGCCGATGGACCGCTCACCGCCTGGAGGCATGCGCCCGACATTCGGGTGAGGTGCTCTGGAGGACCATCGAGTTCAAGCGCCAGCCGAACGGCGACCTCGTTGCGACGATTCTATCAGAGATGGTGCGGCCGCCCGGGTTGGAGTACTACCTGCGCACTGTGGACCCGGACGGCTCCACCCGAGCGCGCTTCGCAAACAACACCCGGCCTCATCGGGTCAGAGTGAAATCCACCGACGCCCGGCATCGCGAGCGCGTCCTCATCGAGCGCCATAAAGGCAACCGCGCAGTGCTCACTGCGGAGTTCCACCACTTCAACCTGGGCATGGCGCCCTCCAGGCACCCCGATCTCGCGGCGATCCCACACCTGAACCAGGACTACGCCGACTGGTACCACCTGCTGGAGGTCTACTCCACCTACCGCTTCCTCGAGCAGGGCATCTACCACATCAAGGGCGGGTACGGAATGCTCGGCGGTCACCTGGGCACGGCCAACCCGGATCGCTCGGCCTACGAGGCCCTCTCTCCTGACCTCCAGTGGGTCGGCGCCCCGCCTATGCCAGGCCTCTACTACGGGTTCGTCAGCGCATACTGGGAGTTCGCGGGCTGGGCCGGCGTCGAGCCGCGTATCATCATGGGAGCCAGCCACCACGGCTTCGAGGGCGGCGGTGGGCTCCTCATCCGACTCGGACCGCTTTCCCGAACCCACTTCGATATAGCAGTCGAGGGGATCTCCCACGTGGGTTGGCGCTTCCACACCGAGCTGAGCTGGGACACGGTCCCCTACGTGGAGATGTCCCTGCGTACCGAGTTCACGAACTATCCCATGAGCGGCGACCGCGCGACGATCCCGACCTTCAACTTCAAGGTCGATCTCGATCCGATCCTGATCCACGGGACCATCGGATACGGACTGCGCAAGGGATTCAACCGCGGCGGCGTGACCTTCGGCGGCGGGCTCAGCGCAGTGTTCTAAGGCCACGACACCTGAGGTCCCTCGGCTTCGCTCGGGATGACGGGCTACTCGAAAAGGCCACGACACCTGAGGTCCCTTCGGCGGGCTCAGGGCAGGCTCCTCGGCTTCGCTCGGGATGACGGGCTACTCGAACAGTAGCTTCGCCTGGCTGGCGTAGCGGTGGGGCAAGATCCCTCGGACCACCATGTAGGCGGTGTCACGCACGTCCTTGCGGGGATCCTCCATAGCGGTGAGGAGGAGACTGCGGATAAGCCCCTCGCCCCGGGGGCGGTAGAGCTCCACGAGCATCATCAGGTCCTCAGTGGCCTTGAGACGCCGGTCATCCGAGAGCTCCTCGAGAGAAGACGAGGTGTCCTCCAGATCCATGGAGAAGGTGGCGGCCGCCCGGCTGCGGCGGAAGAGAGTCCAGGGGGACCGTCGAACCTCCCGTACCTGGAGGAGGCGGCAGTCCCAGCGGGCCATGTGGACC
>CAZNWW010000919.1:0-1737 GCA_964576155.1 uncultured Myxococcales bacterium
GCAGCTTCTGGCGTGCCTCGGTGTAGGCCCGGTGGGACAGGAGATCCCGCAGGTAGACCATCTCCCGCACCCGGTTCGGCACTTCGATACCCACGACATCCTTTCCCGGGATGGGGGCGATGACGCGGACCTGCTCCGCGGAGAGGGCCATGGCGAGATCCTTGGAGAGGTTCGCGATGGACGAGACCTTCACCGCGGTGCCCGGGCGGAACTCGAAGAGGCTGACCACGGGGCCGGGATGGATTGCGGTGACCTCACCATCCACCTTGAACGCTCTGAGCTTCTCGGTGAGAACCCGGGCAGATTCCTGGAGGAGATCCCGATCGAGGGTGTTTGCGATAGGGGGATGCTTGTCCAGCAGTTCGAGGCTCGGCAAGGTGTAGGCCCGCATGGCCTCCACGGACTCGTCGATGGGGTCGTCCTCGGCGACGGGATCCAATTCGAGGCCCTCAGGCAGGCGGTCCTCGATGACCGGAATCTCCACCTTGGCTGTATGTTCCGGCCCCACGGTCGCGGTGACGCGCTCGGCTCGGGTCACGCCGGGCTCGTCGTCGTCAGCGGTGATGACCGGAGGTGCAACGGGAGGATGGATGTCGGCCAGGGTCTTTGCGTTCTCGTCGTCCTCGTCCTGGAAGATTTCCCTGGACTCGGTCTCCCGGCCCGGGCGGGCCCGCGCCCGAGAGTCCCGCCATTCTTCGTAGTCGTTCCAGAGGCCTCCGACGCCGGCACGGAACCAGGTCCCCAGCGTCACTGCGGGAGAGACAGCAAGGACCAGGAGGCTCTGGGGTGGGCGGTGAGCCAGGAGGCTGCCCCCGGCGACTGCGATCAGGAGCGCTACCAGGGACGCGCCGACGCCGCCCAGCATCGCCACGAGGAGTTCGCCGGTCATGGCGCCCAGGAGGCCGCCGCCCCCGTGGGGCCAAGGCACCTGGTAGCCGATGAGCAGGTGGGCCAGGATAACTGCGGCGAGGAGCAGCAGGCTGGCGCCGACGAGGCGGCGTCCGCGGATGCGCCTGAAGCGTTCGAGCATGAGGAACACCCCGGCCGCGAGGCTTGCGCCGATCAAAAGGAATGCGCCTGCGCCCACTGTAGACAACAACAGGTCCGCCAGGCTCGCTCCGACGGGGCCGATCCAGTTCTTCGGCGGACCACTCGGCAACTCCCGGTAGGAGATGAGGCTCAAGAGTCCCAGGACGGAGAGCCCGGTGATCCCGAGCCCCCAGAGGCCCGACTCCACCCGATGGAACATGGTGGAGGTGCGGCTCAGGGTCCAGCCGGTCCGGTTGGTGTGGTTCGCCATGTCAACAACCTCCCGGATCAGGATAACCCGCGTACGCGAGGAGCCAAAAATCCGGGGGACGGTCTACTTCTCGGCGGTCCGGGTGCTGGTGTGCTTCTGATCCCGGCAGGCGGCGATGAATTTGCTGAACAACGGGTGGCAGGTGTGGGGCTTGGACTTGAACTCCGGGTGGAACTGGCATGCGAGGAACCAGGGGTGATCCTCGAGCTCCACGATCTCAACCAGGTCACGGTCGGGGTTGCGGCCCGTGACCTTGAGCCCATTCGATGCGAGGGCCTCCTCGAGGTCCGGGTTGAACTCGTACCGGTGGCGATGCCGCTCTGAGATGAGATCAACGCCGTAGGCGTCGCGGGCCAGGCTCTCCTTGACGAGGTCGCAGGCGTAGGCCCCCAGCCGCATGGTAGCGCCCTTGTCGGTCACGTCCCGCTGCTCGGGCA
>CAZNWW010000920.1:0-1726 GCA_964576155.1 uncultured Myxococcales bacterium
AGAAAAGTGAGTTGCCGAAGGCGTGGATGGGTGTCTGTCGCTAGGGTGACACACGAATACCAGCAAGAATCCGCCGAGGCGACGCGCGAGGTCGCCCTCGCAGACGGGTCTTCCATGGGCTGGGCGGGGTGGGCTCTACTGAGGCAACGGCTCCAGCGATGCGCCGACCGGTCGCCGGCCCTTCGGCCGCCACGGAACCGTCTCCGGCGCACGGTACTGCACCTCGAGATATGGGGTTTCGATCCGAACGTGCCCCCGATACCTGGAGTCCAGGACGGCTTCCAGCACCCCCGTCGTGAGCAGCGTGCGTTCCACGGGATAGGTCGGCACACCCGACAGGAACATCTCCTCGATATTCAGCCCCAGATAGCTGAAATGCGGATGGGGCGTTCCTGGCAGATGGAGCCCCGTCGCGAGGACCTGGCCGCCGACCCGTGCCGCGTAGGCAAAGTCGTGTACATAGCCCGTCAGCATCAGGACGGACGCCTTGAGGCCATCGCGGTATTCGATCTGCATTAGGACTGGTTCCTTCGTGTTCTCCTCCATCGAGCCCTGGGGCTTGTCCTCGATGGCATCGCACGCCGCCCGGGCAAGCTCCCTGGACCACAGCCCCCGGTCTCCCGCCTTCCAGACATCCTCACCCTCCAGGCATGTCGCCGCCGCAACCCCGGTCTCGCCTCCAGCCCTCCGCTCCACCATACACTGGAGGGTCTCCAGGGCGTGGAACCCGTAGGAGTCCAGCCCGGCGTATCCGACGGCGAGGGCCTCGTCGATGGCCGTGTCCGGGGGATGCTCCAGCCACGGGCTGCGCCACGCCACCGGGAGCGAGGACCCGGCCATGAACGGCGCCCCCAGCTGGGCCGCCCGCTCCACCATCCACAGCGCATCGGCCCAGTTGTAGGACAGATGCTTGTCGCTGAAGACCGGGACGGCCCGGCCGCTCGAGGCGAGGACCCCGCAGATCTGTTCCATGAAGTACTTCCTCGGGTACAGGTGCTGCTCCTTCTCGTTCCACGCATAGTCCCCGTGCTCCCCGATCAGCAGCACGCCGTCCACGGCCAGGTCCTTCCCGCCGAGGGTCAACGCCCTGGCGATGCTGGGGTAGATCGGCACGTTGTGCGAAGCCGACATCTGTCGGCCGAGGTCCTGCTCCGGGAACTGGTCGACGTACATCGACACCACGTCGACCCGTGGGGCCATCAGACCGTCGTCGGTGGGGAATCCCAGGATGTACTTGGTCACGATGACATCGGCGTGGGAGTTGGGTCGGTACTCCGTGATCACGGCCGCGATCTTCTTACGGTCCGGCATCGAAAACCCTTTCAAACCCAGAAGCGGGAAGAAGTGAGCAAGTCAGGAGTAGCCGAGAAGGCTTTGTGGGCCTCGCGCACGGGCTCAATGCACGCATAAGTGACTATCGCCGCGCCACGGCGCGGGGCCCTCGTCCAAGTCGCCCTGCCGCACCCAGTCCCAGACCGTCTGGACAGAAGGCTCAACTGCGTGATCTCGAAGTTCTCTCGTCCTGCTTTCAGCAGGAGGAACAACCGCCCATCTCGACGGTTGATTCTCACATGCCAGTAGGATCTGCTCTCCAAGTCTGTTTGATTGAAGGCATCCAGCCACCCACGGAACTCCGTGTAAGGAAAGAGAACGAGTTGGTCCTGCGATCCGCACCCGAACCCGACATAGCCATTTGTTGCGGCCTCCAGAAACTCCTTCTGGTGCG
>CAZNWW010000921.1:0-414 GCA_964576155.1 uncultured Myxococcales bacterium
GAACTGAAGTATGGCCGAACGGTGCATTCGCTGTTCCAAGCGCTCCTCAAGTTCCAGGGAAACGAGTTCATCCTCGTGTCGCCTCCAACCCTCAAGCTGCCGGAGTATCTCCTGGCCGAAGCCCAGTCCAAGAACATCAAGGTCCAGGTGAGCACCGATCTCCAGGGTACACTCCACACCTCCGACATCGTCTACATGACACGCATCCAGCGGGAGCGGTTCCCGGACGTCCTCGAGTACGAGAAGGTCAAGGATGCGTTCGTCATCGACGCGCGCATGCTCGAGGGCGCTTCTAAGCGGCTCAAGATCCTGCACCCGCTGCCCAGGGTAAACGAAATCGCTCCAGACGTGGACGCTACGGCCTACGCGGGCTACTTCCCGCAGGTGTACAACGGCATGATCATGAGGCAGGCG
>CAZNWW010000921.1:424-1725 GCA_964576155.1 uncultured Myxococcales bacterium
TGCTCAAGCTGCTGGGGGTGGACGCATGAACGAGAACTCAAACATCGAACACATCCCCAAGATCAAGAACGGCATCGTCCTGGATCACATCCCCGTGGGCCTCGGCGTCAAGGTCCTGGAGATCATCCGCTCCTACCCAGGCATGCGAGACGTGGTCATGACCGTGGGCCTCAACTACCGAAGCACCAAGCTCGGCAGCAAGGACATCCTCAAGCTCGTCACCACCCACGAGCTCCGGCCGGAGATCCTCGAGCACCTGTCCCTGGTGAGTCCAGGAATCAGCGTCAAGCGTATCCGCGACTACGGCGTGGACAAGAAGCTGGTGATCACCACTCCGACCGAGATCAACGGGCAGGCCCGCTGCCGGAATCCCAACTGCATCACGAACAACGAGCGGCACATGGTCACCCGGTTCAGAGCCACCCGGCGGGATCCGGGGAAGTACCGCTGCATCTTCTGTGAGCGGGTCTTCTTCCTCGGGGAGCTGGAGCTGGTCTCACGATGAGCGAAGCGCCCAATCCCCTGCGCACCACCATCGCCGGGATCAACCTGGAGACTCCCACGGTATTGGCCTCCGGGATCCTCGGCGTCACCGCGTCGACCCTGGCCTTCGCTGCACGGGCAGGCGCGGGCGCATTGACCGTGAAGACCTGTGGTCTCGAAGCCCGGAAGGGCCACCCGGGCCCATCAATCCTGCCTGTCCGCCACGGGATACTCAATGCGGTGGGGCTCTCCAACCCCGGCGCTGACGCGGTGGCCGAGGAGATCAGGGCGTACAAAGAGGATTGCCAAACACCGGTGTTCGCGTCGGTCTTCGGTCGCACCGAGGAGGAGTTCGGACTCGTCGCCGCCCGGCTTGCGACGGCTGCACCCGACCTGATCGAGGTCAACGTCTCATGCCCCAATGTCTACTCGGAGTTCGGCCAGCCCTTCGGCGCGAACTTCGACGCCGTGGCACGGATCACCGAGAGGGTCAAGGCAGCAGCCGGAGACATCCCCGTGTCGGTGAAGCTCACCCTCCACTGCCCTTCTCTGGTACAGATGGCAAGGGTCTGCAAGGAGCACGGTGCGGACGCGGTTACAGCGATCAACTCCGTCGGACCGGGCATGCACATCGACGTCCCGACGGCGCGACCGGTGCTCTCCAACCGTGAGGGGGGCCTGTCAGGAGGTGCGATCCTTCCCCTGGCGGTGCGCTCTGTCTACCGGATCAAGGCGTCCGTGGACATCCCTGTCATCGGTACGGGCGGGGTGGAGGACCTGGACGGTGTGCTCCAGATGCTCCTCGCAGGCGCAGATGC
>CAZNWW010000922.1:0-1722 GCA_964576155.1 uncultured Myxococcales bacterium
AGCAGCGTAAGGGATCGATTTCATTCAGTTCATCACCCTAAGTGGACAGATATGGCTACTCTGTATGGAACATGTTAGCATTCCTGCCGCTGAACAGAGTTGGTACGGAGGGATACCATGCAACCGGGGAATGCGTCCTTGCTGGTGATCATCGGAGCGGTCTTCTTCATCTCGTGCGCCTCCGGCGGAGGCGGCGCGCCGGGCGTGGACTCAGGAGACGGAATAAATGGGGATACGTCGTCCGATGTCGTGCCCGTGGACGTGCCGCCTGACACCTTCGTCGACAGCGTGGGTGGAGATGCAGGCCCCGACGCGGTCTCCGTGGACACTGCGGAGGACATCATCTATCCGGATCCGACCTTCTTCCACAAGGTGGACAGCGAGGCCCTCGTCGGCGCGCTGGACCCCTGGACCATCGATGAGCCGGTCCAATACCGAACCGCTGTGGCGCTGGCCGAGTTGGATGTCCGTTGCCTCTCTGCAGCGGGGGACATTCTCTGGGCCGGGACCGCGTCGGGGCTACACCGCTACGACGATCTGCTGGATGCGTTCATCCCGGTGCCCCTCACCGAGGGCGTGGAAGCCCCCGTCGTGGATCTTGGTGAGCGGCTGGACGGGTGGGGGCGCTTGGTGATCCTTCAGTCCGACCGCGTGGTCTGGCTCGATCCGGAGGGCGGGCCGCCTGTCACGACCCTGGCGGAGGGACAGGCGCTGACCGTGGTCACCGTGGCGGGGGGGTGGACCTGGGTCGGTACCCTGGCGCATGGCGTCTGGGGCGGCCCCGCCGGGCCTGGGATCGCCGAGCCCGTGGACCTCGATCCCGGCCTCATCGGGAGTCCGATCCTCGATCTGGCAGGGACCGAGGGCGGGGGGATCCACGTGATCACCGCGGACGCCTACCGCTACTGGTCTTCATCCGACGACGAGCCGGTGCTGTACGAGGGACTCCCTGACGGCGGGCTGACCGCGGTAGCGGTGGGGGATCCCTTCCCCTGGGTCGGCGGATCATGGGGCATAGCCCGGGTGGACGGCCCCGGGGAATATGACGTGATTCCGGCGGGGTTGAGCGGCTTACCCATGGGAAACATCACGGGCCTGGACGTGGGGGCCGATCGTCTGGTGATGGGGCATCCTGTGGGCGCAACGCTCCTGGTGGATCCCCTGGTCGGCGGCGCCGAGCCCTGGGGGGAGAAGCACCACTACGTGAGCGGTCGCTGGATCCCCTCCAATGACGTTCGAGACGTGATCATCGATGCATTGGGCAGGCATTGGATAGCGACGGCCGCAGGGATCTCCCGGATCGACTGGAACGAGCACACCTTCGCGGAGAAGGCAGACCACCACGAGGCGGAGCAGGACGCACATTTCTGGCGGCTGGGCGGCTTCGTGCCGGCAGACATCTCCATCGACGATCCGTGGACCCCGACGGTATGGAACACCCACGACAAGGACAACGACGGGCTCTGGACCCAGATGCAGATCGGCGCCTGGTGCTACGCCTACGCTGCCACCAGTGACGACTATTATTACACGAAGGCGCGCAAGGCCATGAACCTCATGGAGCTCCAGGTGGACATCCCTGCGGTGGACTTCGAAGAGGCCGGCCTCGGCCGGGGCTTCGTGACCCGGTCCCTGGTGCGGGACGACGAGCCCGCTCTCTTCGCCTCGAAGACCACCCAGGACAACTGGCACCCGGTGGACTGGACAGACGGTCACACCTAC
>CAZNWW010000923.1:0-1707 GCA_964576155.1 uncultured Myxococcales bacterium
TGTAGCGCGTTCGATTTCGGACCCCGACGGGCGTAGCGCTGCCGGGGGTTCCCCAGGCTCGGGATGGGGGACCACGAGAGCCTCGTGGCCCTTGCGAAGGAATCGCCCCCGACCGCGCCGGGGGATCCATGGACCGGGGTGCTGGAGCACCAGCGCGCCGCTGCAGAGCTCAGAACCGGGGACTCACGGGAGGCCCGCCTCCGCCTGGCTCGAGTCCTCAGGGAGCGCCCGCGGCATCCGTTCCGCGAGGAGGCGATTCGTTTCATGGACATGACCTGGTGGCACGGGTACCGGGCTCGGGCCTGGCCCACCCTGGACCTCACCACCGGGATCCAGTACGACTCCAACGCGGCCTTCGATCCCACCGACCCGCGGCTCTCGGTGATCGAGGATGATCCCGCGGCCTGGCGAGGCTGGCTGTCCGCCTCGGGGCGGATGCCCCTGATCTGGGAGGCCCGCACGGTGCTCATGGGGAACGTGTCCGCATACCGGAGCTTCCACTCCACCGCCCTGACGAATGACTTCAACTACACAGACTTCTCCGGTGGGGCGACGCTGATCCACCGCATGCTGTGGGGAACCGCGGACGCGTCCATCGAGGTCGGATGGCAGAGCCGCATCGGCTTCCTCGACGGCGGCCCCCTCCTGCCCGAGCCCGAGATCTTTGCGTTCCTGGAGAACCACAGCTTTGCTGCGGGATTCC
Organism: uncultured Myxococcales bacterium; assembly: GCA_964576155.1. Classification (GTDB taxonomy): domain Bacteria; phylum Myxococcota_A; class UBA9042; order CAIXZC01; family CAIXZC01; genus CAZNWW01. The sequence goes on from CAZNWW010000923.1 coordinate 704, forward strand.
GGGTGGAGGCGGCGAAGGGCTTCCTGCTCGGCTTCTCCGGGGTCGGCGGCTACCAACGCTTCGCTGAGTTGGCCAGGAACAACTGGGGTGGTGGGGGCCTCCTTACCATCTTCTGGACTTCGAGGATCGTGGACCTGGCCTTCACCGGCTCCGGGATCTACCGGGAGGCAGAGAGCGGGGGCTACGATCGGTACGAGCTGGCTACACGCCTCACGCTGAGTTTTCGGCTGCCGTGGGAGATCCGGCTCGGTGGTTCCGCCGGCTTCGGATACGACGACTACCTCGACTCCGCGGACTGGTTCGAGTCCGGGCCCCGGCGCCGGGACACCCGATGGGACGCCCGGGCCACCCTGGGTCGCCCCATCGCGGCGGGCTTCGGGGTCGAGCTGCACGGAGGCTACGGAGAGCGTCGCTCCACCGTCGGGACCTTCGCCTTCGATCGCTGGACCGCAGGTCTCACCCTCAGCTGGAGTCATTCATGGGAATGGAACTGAGAACCATCGTCACCATCTCCGGTCTGGCCCTCGCACTGGGAGCCTGTGCACATGGGCCACAAGACATGGGTGAGCCGGCGAATCGGAAGGAGGCATTCCTCCTGGAGAACCTCCCCGCCCCTGCACCCACCGCTGAGGACGAGGCGTGGGCCAAGAGCTCCCACGAGTTCCTGGCCCGCGAAGCAGGCCGCGGCCTCGAGGGTACCGTGGACATCTCCGCCGCGTGTGGTTGCGTCGAGGGCGGCGACGCCGGTGGCAGCGGACCCGGCGGCGGGCCTGTAAACCCGGACATAGAGGGGCCGCACAAGGCCGCGAAGCTACGAGTCAAGGTCATCGTCCCACAAGGACCATAACGGACCGGGCCGCCGCGTAGATTGGATGACCGACCATTCCTGTTGCGCTCCCAGCCGACATCGGTATACCTTCCCCGCGTATCTGAATCTCAGACCCCCGCCCGGAGAACACGATGCCCGTATCCCATCCTCTCCCGAAGGCCTCTCCAGAGCTACT
>CAZNWW010000924.1:0-1707 GCA_964576155.1 uncultured Myxococcales bacterium
TCCCGGGTGGAGGTCTTCTGGGGGGACGAGCGCTGTGTCCCGCCGGATCACCCGGCGAGCAACTATCGGATGGCCCGGGAGACCCTCCTGGATCGGCTCCCGGTCGCGCCGGCGGCGGTGCATCGGATCCCCGGTGAGCTGTCCCCCGACGAGGCCGCAGCCCGGTATGCAGCAACCCTCGGGAACGTGCCCCTGGATCTGGTGATCCTGGGGATGGGGGGGGACGGGCACACCCTCTCGATCTTTCCGGACACACCTGAGCCGGCTCCAGGCGTCCGGGTGGTATCGACCCGCGCACCGGTGGCGCCCCGGGCGAGGGTGTCCCTCACTCTGGAGACCGTGTCGAGGGCGGGGGCTGCCTTGGTGTTGGTCACGGGCGCCGCGAAGGCGGCCATGATCGACAGGATCCTGGGTGAACGTCTGGCTGGACGCCCGGTGTTGCCGGCCGCACGGGTCGCGCTCGCTGGGGGCGTGCCGATATGGATCATGGACCCTGCGGCCGCTACCGCGCTGGAAGCGCACAGTGGAAGCGATTAGGATGATGCAAGAGGGAGGGTGAGCATGCGACAGCACCTCGCGTCCTGGAAGGCCCTGGAGGCCCACCGGGAGGCTATGGACGGGGTCCACCTTCGGGATCTCTTCGGCGTGGATCCGAGCCGGTTCGGGCGGCTCTCCCGTCGACTCGACGACCTGCTCTTCGACTTCTCCAAGCACCGCATCACCGACGAGACCCTGGATCTCCTGCTGGCCCTTGCCGAGGAGGTGGACGTCTCCGGCTGGATCCGGCGTATGTTCGACGGGGACCACATCAACCACACCGAGGATCGAGCTGTGCTCCACGGGGCCCTCCGGAATCGGTCGGATCGTCCGGTGTTGGTGGACGGCGAGGACGTGATGGCCGGGGTCCGGGTCGTCCTGGCGAAGATGCGAAGATTCACCGATGCGGTGCGGAGCGGCGGATGGACCGGCCACACGGATCAGCGGATCACCGACGTGGTCAACATCGGGATCGGGGGGTCGGACCTGGGGCCGGTCATGGTTACCGAGGCCCTGCGCCCGTATTGGCAGGAGGGCCTCGCAGTCCACTTCGTCTCCAACGTGGACGGCACCCACCTGGCTGAGACCCTTCGTGGCCTGGAGCCGGCGACGACGCTGTTCATCGTGGCCTCCAAGACGTTCACCACCCTGGAGACCTTGACCAACGCACACTCCGCGCGTCGCTGGCTCGTCGAGGGCCTCGAGACCGAGGACGCGGTGGCCCGACACTTCGTGGCCCTGTCCACCAACCGCGGCGAGGTGCAGCGGTTCGGTATCGATCCTGAGAACATGTTCGAGTTCTGGGACTGGGTCGGCGGGCGGTATTCGCTCTGGTCTGCGATCGGCCTCTCCATCGCCTGCGTCATCGGCATGGACCGCTTCGAGGAGCTCCTCCAGGGCGGCCATGACGTGGATGAGCATCTCCGCGCAACACCGCTCAGGGATAACATCCCGGTGCTCATGGCGCTGCTGGGGGTCTGGTACCACAACTTCTGGGGTGCGGAGTCCCACGCTATCCTGCCTTACGACCAATCCCTCCATCGCTTCGCTGCCTACTTCCAGCAGGGGGACATGGAGTCCAACGGGAAGCGGGTGGACCGGGCCGGGAGGACCATCGACGGCTACACCACGGGGCCGGTGATATGGGGTGAGCCCGGCACCAACGGGCAG
>CAZNWW010000925.1:0-1682 GCA_964576155.1 uncultured Myxococcales bacterium
GGTAGTAGAGGCTGGCGTCGCTGGCGTTCTCGTCGGTCTCACCGTCGCAGTCGTCGTCCAGCTGGTTACAGGTCTCGTCGGCCCCCGGGTAGATGGCGGGGTTGGTGTCGTCGCAGTCCTCATCGTTCGGGGAGCCGTCGTCGTCGTCGTCGATGGTGACACACGCGGCGTTCTGGCAGCTCTGACCACTCGCGGCGCAGTCGATCTCGCTCAGGAAGCTGATGTTCAGGTCCTCGAGCATGTCGGGGGCGCAGGTCTTGAGCATGTCGCCGTCGCACCAGGAGGTGTCACCGCCATTGACGCAGCCGACCTGGATGCAGCGGGCGCTGCCGGGGGTGTCCTCGCAGCTGGCCCCGAAGATGGAGCCGCAGTCGAATTCCGTGGGCTGGCCGAGGCTGCAGCGGGTCATCACGCTCTCGTCCAGGCAGACGTCGGCGTTGGCTCCGTTGGGACAGATGGACGCGTGGACGCAGTACGCCGTGCCCATCGCCTCCTCGCAGGTCGCGCCGAAGAAGGGGCAGTCACCGACGTCGGCATAGCCGCCCTGGCAGGTCACCAGGGTGTCGCCGTCGCATCGCCGACCGTTCATCAGGGCCGAGCATTGGGGGTCCGGGGCGTCCGGGTGATGGATGATGGAGAGGTGGTTGTGGGTCGAGCGCTCGGCCGGCTCCTCGGGGGGGCGATCGGTGACGTGGATCTGATTGATCACCAGATCCGAGCTGCCTCCGCCGTCGAGCATCATGCCGTTATGGCACCCGTGCTCGAAGACGAACTGGGCGAAGTCCGAGGGCGTCCAGCCCGTGTCCGACGAGCAGGAGTTGTCCCCCTCGGCGACGAAGAACGTCATGATCTCGCCGGTGATGTCGAGGCAGACGCCCGAGCGTGGGCGGGTGCAGTTGTCGTAGTTGGGGCTCTGCAGTACGCCATCGATGACCAGGCGCTGGCCGTTTCCGCCGATGATGTTGATCTCGTTCCAGGTCCACGCCTCCAGGGCGTTCGTCGGGTTCATGCGGCAGAGTTTGTCGGCGGTGCAGGCCAGAAAACTCCAGTCGCCTGCGGGGTTGTCGCCGTCCCAGTCCTGAGAGCCGTCGAAGTGCCACGCGTTGCCCACCGACAGGCCGTGGGGGCCGTCGTAATTGGCGTCGTCCCAGTCGCCGTTGATGGTCACCGAGGAGGCCTTGTTGATGGCCTCCTGGCTGGTGGTGACCGGTCCCTCGTCGTCACGGGTCACGCGGATGTAGACCTCGGGCACGGTGAGGTCGACCGTGGCCCAGTGGATCTCCTCCTGCAGATTGCCGTCCCCATAGGCGCACCAGTTCACCCCGGGGGCGACCTCGTCCCAACACACCTCTTCGGCTCCGACCGACCCGGTCATGACCAGGACACATACCGACGTCAGAATCCCTTGCTTCAAAGCACCCTCCGAACCGTAGCGCGTGAACTGGACGTTACGACATCCACCTCGACCCTGACCACCGCTCCGTCCATAATCCCCCGTCATGTGGAAACCAACCCCTGTCCTGTTCGCCTGCCTCCTCCTCGCCTGCGGTGACGGCTCCGGGGACGCCGCGTCAGACGCGACGGCCTCCTCGGACGTCCCGGGCGCCGATGGGCAGACCTGCCCCCAGGTGGATAGGACGGATCATCGGGGTTTTACGCCTCCAGGCAAAGTATCGGAGAGC
>CAZNWW010000926.1:0-1680 GCA_964576155.1 uncultured Myxococcales bacterium
AGTTCGTTGCCGCCTACCGGGGTGATTCCAGTTCAATATAGGAGCGCTCGGCTCTCGTAGTCAGTGGATGGTGGAGGCGGCGGGTCCCATACCCATGCCTCGCGATGTCAGGCACTTAGGGCATTCCTCCTGTCATCACGACTACTTGCAGGTTCCTGCAGTGTCCTCCAGTGACCCCGAATTGCGTGCATTGGCGGCCATGGTGTGTCCCTGGTGTGTCACGAATCTGGTGTCTGGGCTCAAGGTTCACGAGAGGACGGGACGGATCGAGCAGGTGGAAGCTCGCCGTACTCTTCAATATGGCGGAGGACCATGCGAGCACCCCGCCGCATCAACTCGGAGGCGGTGGTCTGGTGCTCGATACCGGCTATCCGAAGGCGCTTCCACAGGGGGCCTGGCAGCCGCACCTCAGCGGTGTGTTGGACGTTACTCGCAGAGGTCCTGGACATGAACTCAACCTAACTCGGCCCCGGTGTCCCGGATACCTCTGGGTTCACGTAAACCCTGGGAACCGGGACACTTTCTGGCTGTGGCGGTGGTGGATGACGGGCGAACACGTCACCTTCAATACAGAGCCAAGGAGGAGACCCATGAGCTACTACCGAAACCCTGACCCGGCCTACTCCGAAGAAGAAGAGGACCCACGACCGCGTGACCGCTGGGGCCGCTTCCTTCCCTTCGTCTTGGAGGGAGAACACGACGAGCCCATCGACGACGACGAGCCCATCGAGGACGACGACGACGACGACGACGATTACGAGGACGACGAGTAGCGGTGGGCTGGACCCGTGACCCTTGATCGCCGCAAGTACCTTCGCCCGGACGAACGCAAGGCCGTACTCGACCACCTGGAGGACCGGGCCATCGTCGGGAGGGAGCGAGGACACCGCGTTCCGGTACGCGACCACATGCTGTTCACGGTCGCCTTCGCCAGTGGGCTCCGGGCGACGGAGCTGGCGACGCTGCGGGTGGGAGACCTCCTGCTTCGACGCAGCGAGGTACGGCTGACGGTCCAGCGGCTCAAGAGAGGCAGGCCCGCCCGCGACGAGGTGTGCCTTCCTACCGAACTGCGCCGTCCCCTGGCCGATTACCTGGGCTGGCTCGCCAACGCCGAGCTGTCCACGGACGCGCAGGCACCGCTGTTCCCGAACCGGACCGGGCGACCGTTGACCCGCTGGGGGATCTTCAAGCGGTGGAAGCTCGCCCTCGCCGGAGCCGGCCTGCCGACCGACAAGCCGCTACACGCCACGAGGCACACCGCCGGCACGATGCTGTACCGGTCCACCAGGGACCTGCGCCTGGTACAGAAGCACCTGGGACACGCCCGGTCCGACACGACCGCCATCTACGCCGACGTGCTGGACGAGGACGTACAGGCAGGCGTGGACGCGATGTGGGCGGGGGCGTAGCGGCCGGTCAGGGGGCGTCGGAGACCTGGCCGTAGTCGTTGCTGCCCCAGCACTCGATGCCGCCCTCTGGCAAGCCTGGCAGACCTCCTTCTCCGACGTTTGAGGTGAACCCGCTATGGCTGGCACAGCAATGAGAGTCGGCCCGCACAATACGCACAATACGCACAAACAGTTCAACTACGACATTGTGCGTATTGTGCGGCGCCTCGACACAACCCGCCCATAGGACCTCACAGCCCATGACTTCCTCTCAGGCGTTCACCACGCCGCC
>CAZNWW010000927.1:0-1674 GCA_964576155.1 uncultured Myxococcales bacterium
TCAACCACGGAGAGCACAGAGAGAAGACGAGAAAGTCCTCTGACCTGCAGGTTGATACGGCATCTGTTCAGGAACAGGGTCCCCCGAGGGCGCAAGTTGTAACCTCACATTAATGTAACCTGAAGATTCGGCGCTCAATGGATGAAAAATTGCGAGCGCCAGGAACGACAATCAGGCGCCGCCGGAGAGGTGTTTGATGGCTTCCCGGTCGAGTTCTATCCCCAGCCCGGGCTTGCGTGGGATGGTCAGCATGCCCTCTCCATCCAGCGTGAAGGGCTGGGTCAGGATCTCTTCGATGTAAGGCGAAGGGGTGAGGTATTCCACCCAGCGGGCCGTGGGATGGGCCGCGGCCAGGTGGAGGTCAGCGGCCAGGCCGACCGCGGTGTTCCAACCGTGGGAAACGAGGAGGACGTTGTGGTCGCAGGCCAGCCAGAGGATGCGCCGGACTTCGGACAGCCCCCCAACCTTGGTCGCGTCGGGTTGGACGATGTCGAGCGCCCCGCGCTCGATCCAGGGAATAAAGCTCTGCCTGCGTGTGAGGACCTCTCCTCCGGCGATTGGAACCGGGGCGTGCTCGCGGAGCCTCACATATCCGTCGATGTCGTCCGGCGGGAGGGCCTCCTCGAACCACGTCACCTCGTAGTCCGCCAGCATCCGGGCGGTCTCCAGGGCCCACTTGTACCCGTGGGGCCAGAACTGATCGCTCCCGCCCGCATCGACCATGAGCTCCACATCGGGCCCGACGGCCTCCCGCGCTACCCGGACCAGGTTCTCATCGGTCTTTCGGTCGGTCCGTCCGAAGGGTCCCCAGCCCAGCTTCAATGCCCTGAACCCCCTCTCGACCGCGTCCTCGAGCGTGCCCGGCAGCGTGTCCGGGTCTTCGAAGAGCAGCGACCCGTACGGCTTGATGCGGTCCCGGTAGAAGCCGCCGAGCAGCCGGCCGACGGGCTGACCGCAGACCTTGCCGAGGAGGTCCCAGAGGGCGATGTCGATCCCGCTGATGGCGTGTGTGACCGCGCCCCCCCGTCCCTGCCAGAACGTCATCTGGTGGAGTTTCTCTGCCACGCGCTCCGGCTCGTCGGCGGACTCGCCGATCAGGTGCGGGCGAAGCAGCGCTACTGCGCCGTCTACAAGGGCCCTGCTCGTGTAGGAGCTTCCGACGCCGGTCGACCCGTCGTCCGTCTCGATCTCGATGAGCGTGTGGAGGTTCTCGGATGCGGGCGTCTCGGCCGTCCAGCCCGACTGCGGCGTTCTCCCGAAGAGGGGGATGGTTCGGATGTCGGTGATCTTCATGGGCCGGTACCTATACCAGACGATGGACGACAGACGGCAAGAGCAGGAAAGTGGTGTTCCGGAGCTAGAGTGTTCAGGTGCCAGGGTTTGAGGTATCACCTAACGTACTCGCGGCGCAGGGACCTTCAACCTGCAGATCTCCCAACCCGAACACCCGAACACCTTAACACCGAGAGCCCCAGCGATGGTTCATCACCGATTTCTTGGGAAATCAGGACGGCAGGTTCACCAGATCTCACATCGGACAAGCATAGCCAATCCCCCCTTGCCGTGAAGGGGGGGCTGGGGGGATCGATCGCCCATAGGCGGAGCCACGGTCGTTGCCTGGTAGAATGCAGGTTGGATCCCCCCTACTCCCCCCTTCCGCGCGGCATCCTCCTT
>CAZNWW010000928.1:0-1667 GCA_964576155.1 uncultured Myxococcales bacterium
TCCAACGCCATCTTCCTGTTCTGAAACCCCGATTTCACTGAACAATATCCAACTCCAGACGTTTCTTCAGGACGGTACTGGGCCGAGTATCTCGGACGGCTATACCAGAGCCCTTGGAGAGCGCTATGGGACATGGACGACGTCGATATCCGCGCTGGGAAGTGGACGAAAGCGTCTATTGCTACATCGACGGGAGTCGCCTGGACGCGCAGTCCCTGGACATCAGCTCCGGGGGGATGTTCCTGGAGACCGAGAACGAAGCGATGCCGGGGACCAACGTCATCCTGGTGTTTCAGACCCAGTTCAGCAGCGCAGACTTCCCGATCTTCCTGGTGGGGCGGGTCATGCGCCGCCAGGCCTCTCCGACGCAGGGACTGGGCCTCCGGTGGTTGGGCGCGTCGACCCAGGGAAACGAGCTGCAGCTGGCGCTCTTTTTAAGGAAGGTGCTCAAGATCCAGGATCCAAACATCGAACGGAAACCCGTGGGGCGCAAGGCGATATTCCAGTCCTGTTTCGAGTTCAGTACGGAGACCAAGACCACCGCTGAGTCCTCTGATGTCGAGGCGAAGCCACAGCGCGCGGTCCGTGCCGGTTCCAGGAAGCTGGCGGACATCCCCGTGCAGTTGATCTTCTCGGAATCCCCCAAGCAGCGCCGCGCAAAGTTCATCCAGGCTGAGGACGCCGACGGCCCTCTGACCCAGAAGACCCGCCGCAAGGATTCCCTCGCACCGGTGGATATCCACACGGCTGTGGAGATCAGGGGCCGGTCCCTCGACGTACACTTGGAGTACCTCGGCCTGGAGGAGGCCTGGATGGTCGGGCAGAACCTCCCTGGGACGAAGGGCGACGAGGTCGTACTTACGATTCCCGTCACCACGCGGGGAGGGCAGACTGAGGTCCGCTGCTGCTGCGAGATCCTGGGCATCGACCTGGTGAGCCAGGATCTCGTGACGACCCTGGAAGTCATGATCACCTCTTGCGAGGAGGAGCGCGAGAAGGGGATCTTTTTCGACTACGTACGTTGGCTTCACTTCAACGCCATCCGGAGCGCGTAGCCGCTCCATCCGGTCCCCGATTTCTTCGATGTGGCCCCTTGGGCCGCCTTGCACCGAATCGCCCGATCTGCTAGATTCCCCGCGCTCGTTCTACATCGAGGAGGGGTATTGATGGACAGGCTGTATTCCGGGATGCAGCCCACGGGAGCTCCCCACATCGGGAACTACCTGGGCGCGATTCGCAACTGGGTGGATCTGGCGGCGCGCTACGACGCGGTCTACGGTATCGTGGACCTCCATGCGATCACGGTGAAGTACGAAACAACGGAGCTGCAGGATCGTATCCGAACCATGGCCGCGGTCCTCCTGGGCTGCGGACTGCCTGCGCCGGAGCATTGCACCCTCTATGTACAGTCTTCGGTGCGCCAGCACACCGAGCTGGCATGGCTCTTCTCCACGGTGACTCCCCTGGCTGAGCTCTATCGTATGACCCAGTTCAAGGACAAGGCGAAGGTCCAGCAGAAGAACGTGAACGCGGGCCTCCTCACCTATCCTGTCCTGCAGACAGCAGACATCCTCCTCTATAAAGGCACCGTAGTCCCCGTCGGAGAGGACCAGGTCCAGCACATCGAGATGGCCAGGATTATCGCCCGGAAGTTCAATAATCGCTAC
>CAZNWW010000929.1:0-639 GCA_964576155.1 uncultured Myxococcales bacterium
CTGGAGAACTCCCCCCTCGTGATCCAGGAGGCCTTGCTGGCCGGCGTCCCCGTGGTCACGACCGACGCTGGTGGCATGGCCGAGCTCGTGGAGCCCGGCCGTGACGGTTTCCTGGTGCCCATGGGGGACGCAGAGGCGCTTCGGGCGTTGCTCCAGAGTCTGGTGGATGACCCGGGGCAGGTCGAGAAATTGCGACCTGACGGGAGCAAAGTGCGGACGATCCAGGACGACGCAGCGTCATGCCTGGAGATCTACCAGGACCTCGCTGGAGATTCCCGCCGGCCCATCTTGCCGCGGCACCCTGCGCCGCGGCGGGTCACTTTTATTACCAACCCGGGCGTGTGCAACCTGGGCTGCCCCATGTGTGACACCCACAGCCCCTTCGCACCGGCGACGACCCGGGAACGGCCGATCCTGGACTTCGGCCTGGTCGATCGTGTCGTCTCGGAGTTGGCGCAGCGAGGCCTCGAGGAGATCATCCCCTCAACCATGGGTGAGCCCTTGCTGTACCCGCACTTCCGCTCGTTGCTCGAGCTCGCTTCACGGAACGGGGTGAAGGTGAACCTGACCACCAACGGGACTTTCCCCAAGGGCGGGGTTGACGCGTGGAGCGACGCCCTCCTCCCCGTGGTCTCCGAC
>CAZNWW010000929.1:649-1663 GCA_964576155.1 uncultured Myxococcales bacterium
GGCAATATCCACCGTTATCTCGAGAAGAAGGCCCTGTACGAGTCCCGCTGCGGGCAGAGCAGTACTGCGAGCCTTCAGGTGACCTTCATGGAACGTAATCTTGATGAGCTCCCTCGGTTGCTCCGGTGGGCGATCGAAAATGGGATCGACCGTTTCAAGGGACACCACCTCTGGGTGACATGGCCTCAGCTCGCGGAGCAGTCCCTCCGCCGGTCGCAGGAGAGCATCGTGCGCTGGAATCAGATGGTCACCGCGCTCCGAGAGATTGCTGCGGCTGAGCCTCGACCGGATGGGTTGCGGATCCGCCTGGAGAACGTAGAACCGCTGTCCATCTCGGCGGATCCTGATATCGGTACGATGACCAGGTGTCCGTTCCTGGGGCGAGAGGCGTGGATCGAGGCCGACGGCTCGTTCCAGGTGTGCTGCTGCCCGAGCAGCCAGCGGCAGGATTTCGGGGAGTTCGGGAACCTGCACGAGACCTCGTTCATGGAGATCTGGCGATCACCCAGCTATCGCAGCTTCATTAGCAGCTGGGGCGAACACTCGAATTGTCTCGAGTGCAACATGCGGCGTCCGATGCAGGAGGTCAGTAATGCGTGATCTACCGATGGTCAATGATGCTGAGGACGGGTTCGTCCTCCAAGGACACCCATGGCTCGCCGGGGTCTTCCAGGTGGCCATGAGTTTCCACGTCCCAGAGGGCTTCGCTGCTGTTCGGGACAGGACCGGGAGCTACCACATTGACCTCCATGGAGAGCCGGCCTACGGGGCCAGGTACCGGGACGCTTGCGGCTTCTACGACGGCATCGCTGCGGTCCGGGACGAGCGAGGATGGTTCCACATCGGTCAGGACGGGGCCCCGATCCATGAGATGCGGTTCCGTTGGTCCGGGAACTTCCAGGGAGGGCGGTGCGTCGTGCGGGACCCGCAGGGGTTCTTTCATCTTACCCCCCAGGGAGACGACGCCTACCCGCAGCGGTACCGCTACGCCGGAGACTTCCGCGGGGGACTTGC
>CAZNWW010000930.1:0-1662 GCA_964576155.1 uncultured Myxococcales bacterium
CCTCCCGTCGATTCGCTTCTACAACCGGGTGAGCACCACGGTGCTCAACTCCTACGTGGGACCAAAGCTGAGCTTCTACCTGGATCGTCTCACCGAGCGGCTGCGTGAGACGGGCTTCGGCGGCGTCCTCCTGATAATGCAATCCAGCGGCGGCGTGGTCGCGCCGGCGGTGGCCCGGGGAGAGGCGGCGCGCACCCTCCTCTCAGGACCTGCGGCCGGGCCCGGCGCGGGGCTCTCCTACGCACGCGTCCACGGCCGCGATGACTGCATCACGGTGGACATGGGCGGCACCAGCTTCGACGCGGCGCTGGTCCGGAACGGCGCGCCCGTCGTCGTGACCGAGGGCGAGGTGGACCGCCATCGCATCGCGCTCCCCATGCTCGGCATCGTGACCATCGGTGCGGGGGGCGGGAGCATCGGCTGGATCGATGAGGGCGGCCTCCTGCGCATGGGGCCGAAGAGCGCGGGCGCGGACCCGGGCCCGGCCTGCTACGGCAGGGGCGGGACCCTGCCTGCCTGCACCGACGCCGACCTCCTGCTGGGTTACCTGGATCCCGACTTCTTCGCCGGCGGAAAGCTCCGGCTCGACCTCGAGGCCGCACGGACCGCGGTCTCGGAGCACATTGCCCGCCCCATGGACTTCTCCGTCGAGGAGGCGGCTGCGGGCATGTACCGGGTGATCAACACCAACATGGCCCAGGGGGTGCGTGAGATCACCGTGAAGCGCGGCTATGACCCGAGGGAGTTTCCCATGATCGTCGCAGGTGGGGCCGGGCCGCTCCACGCGTGCATGATATGTCAGGAATTGGAGATCCCGATGTTCGTGGTGCCCAGGGAGTCGTCGATCTTCTGTGCTGCGGGAATGCTGAAGAGCGATCTCCAGCACGACTTCGTGCGGTCCTTCGTGTCTGTGCTGGATCCCATCGACTGGGACAGCCTGAACGCGGCGATCCAGGGTATGGTCACCCGGGGCGAGGCCATGCTGGCCGAGGAGCGGATCCCCAAGGACAGGCAGCGGCTGAATCTGGCCTTCGACTGCCGGTACACCCGACAGTACCACGAGGTCACCTTCCCGGTTCCCTTCGACGCGGTGCGCGATCGGGACGTGACCGGACTCTCCGCAGCCTTCCACGCGGAGCACAACCGCATGTATGGATACTCCCTGGAAGAGGAGGGGACCTCCATCGAGCTGATCAACGTGCGCCTGCAGGCCCTCGGGATCACCGAGAAGCCGGCCTTCCTCGACGAGGCTTACGCGGGGGAGGACCCCGCCGACGCGCTCAAGGGGGAGCGCCGGGTCCACGTCCCCGAGGAGGGGGCTTTCAGGAACGTGCCGATCTACGACGGACATCGGACGCGGTTCGGATACCGCCTGGCGGGACCAGCTATCGTGGAGCAGGTCAACACCGCGCTCCTCCTGAGCGCGTCCTTCGACTGCGTCTGCGACCGGACCGGGTCCTTCACCGTCTACCGAAAGGGACGGGAAGAGCTCGTGGACCAAGCGCTCGAGGGGGACGGACCATGAAAGACGTCGATCCGATCCTGCTGTCGGTCTTCGCGCGGGCCTTCAAGTCGATCACCGACGAGATGAGCATCTCCCTCCAGCAGACCACCCGGTCGCCGATTCTCTGCGAGGCCAAGGACTTCGTCACCGGGCTGTAC
>CAZNWW010000931.1:0-1652 GCA_964576155.1 uncultured Myxococcales bacterium
AGGGGTCCTCCTCGAGGAGACCCTGGAGGGCCACCCGCTGGTCCCTCGCTAGGCCCTGGATGAATCGGTTGATGAGCTGCGGGCGGGTCTGGAAGAGGCGACAAAAACCCTCCACGAACCCCCCGCTCTGTCCCGACCGGCTGAAGAACCGGTCCACGAGGTCCCGAAACACCTTCGTGCCCGCCTCACTGCCCCCCTCCTTGAGGGTGAGCATGAAGGACATGAGGGTCACCGGCTCGCCGGCGCCCAACAGGAGGAAGTTCTCCAAAGACGCCTCCCGCTGCTCGTCGGGGAGGTGCTGGATGTCCCTGGCGAGGCGGCGAGTCAGCCGGTAGTCGTCACGCTCCAGCTCTGTGATGACGTCATCCCAGAAGGCCTGTCCCCCGAACATGCGGACCGCTTCCGAGACCTCCTTCGCCAGGTTCTGGCCGAGTTCGTCTCCGCCGAAGGTCACGTCCACGTCCTCCTCCAAGAATGACGAGGTGAACGAGCTGGTCCCCCGGAGGTAGCGGGTCAGGTCGTCGAAGATCCGCCCCACCACGGTGCGGATGTCATGGACCCGGGCGTAGTAGTAGACCAGAAGCTGGTCCCTCGGCCGAACCCCGCCCCGGGTCTCGTAGCCCATCGCCATGGCGACCTGGTCCAGCACAGGATCTTCGTCCCCGGTGCCGACCTCCACCACCTCCTCCTGAACGGAGTAGAGCTGGTAGAGGTGCCTAAAGACCTCGATCATCACCATGGCCGACTCGAGGAGGTTGAAGTCCTTGGCCCGCCGGGGGATCTTCTCTCGCAAGGCCTCACATACGGCGAAGGGATCCGCAACCTTGATCCCGTGGATCACCTTGCCTGCGTGAAGGAGCCCCTTGGAGAGGCGGAGCGCGTCCTCCTTGAAGTGGAGCCGATCCCGATGGACGTCGCGTACGAGCAAGGCCTGCATGTCGCCGAGCAGACCACGCAGGTATCCTTCGTGGTAGCGGAGCCCGAGGCCCGTGCGCTCATAGTAGCAGCCAACGATGTCGACCTGGAACCTCTGGAAGAGCTCTTCGCTTCCGGTGAGGAGCTGCGAGGAGAGGAGCTCCGAGGTCATCACGTAGTCCTGCCCTCCCTTGGAGATGCGGGATTTGTAGTCGCTCAGGGTTGCAGAGTAGCCGTCGAGGCCGAGGCGCTCGGAGATGTACAGGTGGGGCTGAATCGCGTGCCGGAACATCTCATTGATGGCGCGCGTGAGCCCCTTCTTGAATGCTCCGAGACCCTCGTCTCCCGCGTGGATCACCCCCAGATCAAGATCATCCTGATCGAAGCGCGTTCCGACGACACAGACCACGTACTCCGGATGCGGGCCCTCCCTGAGGAAACGCTCCATCAGCACGGCCATGTACCCGCCGTGGAGGCGGTGAGCAGCTTTGTCCTGGAACTGGATAAAACCCCGGTAGGCAATATCGAGGTGCTCCGGATCCGCCAGATTCAGCGCAAGCTTGTCCAGCGCAATGATGTTGCTCTGCAGGAACTGCAATGCGTAGTAGCAAGCCATGAAGTCCAACGATTCCCGTTCCTCGCGGCCGGCGTCAGCGACGATCCTGAGATCCTCCTCGACGTTGGTGGAGAGGCCCCAGATCTTTACCTGGTCCAGGGTCCCGTTGATCTCGAGGCGG
>CAZNWW010000932.1:0-1651 GCA_964576155.1 uncultured Myxococcales bacterium
CATTCCGCTCCTCCACCAGATCGGCGAAGGTTGAACTGATGAAGATACGATAGGTTCGGCCGGTTGTATTGAGCATGGCTTCTCCAATATCCTATGCCTTTCCGGTGCCTGGTTTTTTTTTTGGCGAGCCGATGATACGTCACCTGGGAGCGGAGTTCTACTCCGCCCGAGAGTTAGTGACGAGAGGGTGGACAACCCACCCGGCGGCTTCGGGTCAGCGTGAGAAACCGCGAAGGTGGGGGACATCCTCGACTGGGATCCGGCCGTCCATGACGGCGCGGATGGTCTCTTCGGGCAAGGGTGCGCCTGGGAGAGTCGGGGGCCGGGGCTCGCCGCGGGCCTCGAGGTAGCGCCTGTACTGCGCCATGGCCCGGTCGAACTCGAAGGTCTCCTCCTCGACTTCCTCGCTGAACTCCTCGCGGCGGGCCGCTTCGCGAGCCCGGGCCTCCGGACCCTTCCCCCAGCTTGAAGGCGGGGGCCAGACGCGATCGTCGATGCGCCGCTGGGCCTCGTCGCGGGAGATGCGGCCCATGCGCCAGAGGCGGTAGGCGTCGAGCACGAGTCCCAGGTCACGATTCCGGTCAGGACCCCGGAAATCCATGCGCATGGACTCCTCCGCGCCGGGGGTGTCCACTGTGGTGATCTTCTCCTCCGGGTACTGGCGGGGGATGAGATCGTAGGGGGTCAGGTCTTTCTCGATGGTGAAGAAGTCCCACAGGGGCGCCGCGCTCGCGTCGGTGCGCCCCAGGGGCGGTACGCCCAGGATGCGGTAGATGGTGTTGAACACGGACTGGTAGCTGGCGTTGACGTGGGAGACGTAGCCGTGCTTCGCCCACGGGCTCAGCACCAGGAGGAACGAGCGGAACTTGTCCACGTGGTCCTGGCAGCCCTGGGGATCGTCCTCGAGGACGATGATCAGGGTCTCCTCCCAATGTTCCGAATGGGAGAGGTAGTCGACGATCATGCCCACCGCCTCGTCGTTGTCCGCCACTTCGGATTCAGGGGTGGGGTTTCCGGGCGCAGTGCCGCCGGGATGGTCGTTGGGCAGCAGGATGAAGGTGAAGGGCGGGAACACGCCCTCCTCGATGCGATCGATCATGCGCTGGGCCTTGGCGCTGTCCCGTGCGTTCATGTTCGAGAACGGCCCCCCCGGGTAGTCGGGATCGCTGAAATCGAAGGGGAGTGAGCCGTCTCCGGCCGGGACGAACATCCCCACAATCTCGCCGTAGATAGCTATGTCGATGCCGTGATCCAGGAGGTGGGTGAAGACGTTGCCGCCTTCGGACGTTGCCTCGACCGCTACCTGGAAGCCGAGGAGATCCAAACGTCGCGACTCCATGACCATGCGCTCAGCGAAGTCATTGAGCATTCCGGCGGTGAGGATCATGTGCCCCTGATCCGAGTTCGACGACTCCACATAGAAGTTATCCGAGATGTTGAAGAAGTGGGCGAGGGCCTGCTGGTTCGGCGTCAGCTCCTCGTCCCAGCGGACGAGCTCCGGGTCGCCGTTCACGCCCTCCATGGCCCCGAAGACGCAGTCGAAGGTCTTGTTCTCCTTGACCACCAGGACCACGTGCTCGATGGGGGAGGGCAGGTCGGGTCGGGTGGGGATCGGGAAGAACCCGTCACAGGCGAAGGGGAAGACCTCCTG
>CAZNWW010000933.1:0-1651 GCA_964576155.1 uncultured Myxococcales bacterium
TGCATGGCAGCCCGAGACCTGGCTGCCGTGTCCAAGATCATCGCCCGGGACAACAACCCGAACAACACCATGCGATTCTCCCAGGCCGGTGTGATCCCGCTGGACCTCACCGGCGCGTTGGCGGTGACCCTCGAGAACATTATCCTGCGGCCGGACCTGGTACACCTGTTGATGTACGAGGGACCGGACCACGAGGCCTTCGAGTTCAGGGTGCGGCGTCTCCCCGACGGGGTCCGCCAGGTGAGGGACATCGGACGTATGGACGACACCCGGCTGGTCCTGATCCGGCGGGAAGAGGACGTCCTCGTCCCTGTCGGGACAACGGCGATCTGTCTGGATGATCGGATCCTCGCGTTCGGCCCGGAGTCGGACCGGCGGTGGCTCTCCGATCTGTTTGAAGGAGAAGCTCGATGACCTCGGCTGAGATAATGTGCTGGTCTGAGAGAGCAACTGGCGCCGAGGTCAAGGCGCGGTTGCGAAGGCATGGTGGAGTCACGTCAAGTAGTCGCAACGCTGAGATCGGTGTCAGGGGCCGGTCAGAGCGGTGCATTATCTTCGCCGAGGTTATCTAGATGAAACCATATTTGTTCCGCCTCCCCGAATGGCTCGGGCAGATCCCGGAGTGGATCCCCGGCCTTGGGGGGGCCCAGGTCGGCGGGCGGCCGATCTTCTCCTACGGCGTCATGCTCGGGATCTCCTTCCTGGTCTGCGCGGTCCTGGGCCTGCGGCTCTCGACCCGGCTCGGGGCGGATCGACTCAAGACGCCGGGGCTCATGCTCTGGGCCGCGATCGGCGCGATCCTGGGTGCGAGGATCCTCTACTTCGTGGCGTCCGCGCCCGGGGCCTTCACCCTGGCCAGGTTCTTCCGATTCCAGGATGGCGGTCTGGTGGCCTACGGGGGCTTCCTGGGGGGAATCGGAGCCAGCCTCATCTACGCACGTATCTGGCGCGTGGACTGGCTGACCGTAGCGGACGGCTTCGCGCCGACCCTGATGCTGGGTACCGGGATCACCCGCACGGGCTGTTTCCTCTACGGCTGTGACTATGGGCAGCAGACCAAGCTGGCGTGGGCCCTCCACTTCCCCCGCTGGGACAATCCGGCGATCACTCCATGGATAAAAGGTAACGCGCCCGCGTACGCGGATCATCTGAACAAAGCCCTGATCACCCACGGTCACGGGTTCTCGGAGGGAGTCCACCCCACTCAGCTCATGATGTCGATCAACGGCTTCCTCGGCTTCGCTGTTCTGATGATGCTCCTCCCCTATCGACAATTCAGGGGCCAGCTCATCGCTGCGTTCCTGATCTACTATGGGGTCACGCGGTTCCTCGTGGAGCTGCTCAGAGGGGATGCTATTCGCGGCGTCGGCGTTCTCGGAACCCCCTTCAGCACGTCCCAGATGCTCTCACTTCTCCTGGTCCCGATCGGCGTCGGCCTTTGGCTTTACCTGGGCCGTCTCCACCATTCGCAGAAAAGAACCAAATAAATATTGACAGCCCAGCGGGCCTCCCGTATAACCCGCCAACGCTCTTGGAGCGGCCCGGTTTGCCGGGTGGTTTGACAACCAGCGCAGCCTCAGCCGGGTGGCAGATAAAAGTTACTCCCGGTTGAAGAAAGTTCTTGACGGTGGCTTCGGTCTTACATATCATC
>CAZNWW010000934.1:0-1645 GCA_964576155.1 uncultured Myxococcales bacterium
CGCTCCGGCCACAGGGATACATGGCCAAGGCCGTTCATTGCTCCTACGAGCCTCCAGGGTGTCGTCCAGGCCGTAGCTGGCCCAGAGCGTGGCGTTTGCGCCCCGTCTGTAGTCTTCTGTCATACCGCGTGTCCCCGGGTCC
Organism: uncultured Myxococcales bacterium; assembly: GCA_964576155.1. Lineage (GTDB taxonomy): Bacteria > Myxococcota_A > UBA9042 > CAIXZC01 > CAIXZC01 > CAZNWW01. The sequence continues at coordinate 143 of CAZNWW010000934.1, forward strand.
CGACTCTCTGCGAGAACCCAAGCCTAACAGAGGGTCGGCGGCGACGTCATCCGCCACGTACCGGGCAGGGAGCCCGCGAGACGACGCACCTTCGCTCGAGAGTCGCGCTGGTGCCTGGTTGGGGAAGGGGTGAGGGCGGGCGAACCCCGCTTGGTGCCCCTGGCAGAGTCAGCTAATAGCACCCCTGGGTGCAGGAGGTGTAGTCGTTGATACAAGATTGGTCGCAGTTGGTGCTGATCATGCAGTCGAGCAACGAATCGCAGCAATTGCTGACGCATGTATTTCCCACGTCACAGATGGACTCATACCCTTGCATGGCCTGCCCGCAGCTGGCGCTCACTACGACGCACAGCTCGGCCGCGGCGTCGATGCAGAGCTGGTCGAAAGCAGACTCGCAGCAGAACGGGTCCGCCGCGCACACCGTGTCGCAACACCCCTGAGTCTCACCGGCCTCCAGGCACGGGTTCGTCACCACCAGGAGCGCGCAGGCCTCGTCTACCTCCTCGATGGACATGCCCCATTTTCCGTGAGAGCCCTCCCAGGCTCCCTCGGGGCTGCAGTCGAAGTCCTCTCCCGCTACGGCGTAAGAGCCCGCTTCGGAGGGGCAATCTGTGCCAAAGGGCATCCCCCACCGGTTCTTGCATTGCTTGAGCACGACCCCCGCCAGCTCATACCAGGTGGGGATGTTCCCGTAGCCGCAGCGGGGCTTCCAGCCGGGCAGCGTGTAGCAGTACATGATCTCGGCGCCGCTCTCGCATTTGTTGACGGCGTGGCAGCGGGTCAGATCGAGGCCGTCGGGGGTTTGGCACCCCACGGTCCCCCCGGAGTAGGCGCATTGGTATTTGTTCTCGCTGCCGGTCGTCAGGTTGCTCGCTTCATTGAAGCTGCCGGGGAGCATGCTGCAGTGCCAGGATGGGCCGGCGAGGCAGATGCCCTGGAACCCGATCTGCGCGCCACAGGACTGCTGGCTGGAGTCACACCAGCAATGAAAGACGCTAGACCCGCCCGCTTCGGCGCTGCCGCCGGACGAGGCGCAATAATATCCATCGGTCGGGTTCGCATCATTCCTGGCCGATTTGCAGGGACAGCCGGCTCCGCTGTAGCACGCCTCGGGAAGGCTGCCAGCCTCCTCGTCGCAGGGAAATTCGACCGTCGACATCTCCTCGTCGGGCGCCAGGTTTTCGCCACCGGACGAGAACCCCTGCTGGATTTCGTTCTCCGAGGCGAGGCCCCCTCCGGACCCCTCGGACCCCTCGGATCCTTCCTCGTCCCCGGATCCTTCCTCGTCCCCTACGTAGTTGCACCCGAGGGCCAGCACGAGGGACACGGCCGTGATGAGAGAAGATGTGATCCTCATAGAGCTGTTCTCCTGTGAGCGCGTCAGTGGCGCAAGAGCGTCGTCAGGGAGTCGTGTCGTCAATCGCTACCGATGGCTCCAGACTAGCACGTCTCGTTGTGCGACGAGTAGCGTACGTGCTGATCTGCCTGGTGCAGCTGTTGCGC
>CAZNWW010000935.1:0-1639 GCA_964576155.1 uncultured Myxococcales bacterium
GGGTGGGCAACACGATTACAGCGGCCGACTGGCACTGGCTGCGCTTGGAGAGACGGTATGACGACGACTCGAGTGATGGTGGTTGGTGGGTGCGGATACATCGGCTCCGTGCTGGTGCAGGAGTTGGTGAACCAGGGCGCGAGGGTCGAGGTCGTCGACGACCTGTCGTACGGGCAGAACATCCCGCCCCATGGAGTGACCCTTTACAGGGAGGACGCTGCCAGGGCGTTCATGATGCCGCCGATCTTCCCGGTGCCGCCCGACGTGATCATCAACCTCGCGGCGTTGGCTTCGGTGCCGATCTGCGAGGAGAAGCCGCCCCAGGCGTACATGCGGAACTGCGGTACGGCAGCGGCCGTGGCGAAGTACGCGGCGATCCACCACATCCCGCTGATCTACGCATCGACCGGCGCGGTCTACGCGGACAGCGACAAGCCGAGGGTCGAGTATCACCTGACGGCGCCCTCCTGCTGGTACGGCGTGACGAAATACGTGGGCGAGGTGCTGAGCCTGTCTCTGGCCATGTACTCGGTCGCGCTCCGCTTCTTCAACGTGGTCGGAGACAAGAATGGGATCTCGGACGTCCAGCGTGCGACGACCGTGTTCCCGCGTCTGATGAGGTCGATCATGACGGGTGAAGAGTTCACGATGACCGGCCACGGCCACGGCAACAAGACTCGGGACAGCACGACCGTTCGGGACTACATCTACGTGGGCGACATCACGCAGGGGATCCTCGCGTCGATGGTGTTCTTGATGAGGAACAAGAGGGAGCAGACCCCGGTGCGCGAGGTGTTCAACCTGGGCACCGAGAAGGGGACCACGCTGCAAGAGCTCATTGACGAGATGGAGTTCGTGACCGGCGGAAAGGTCAATATGGTCATGGGTGAGCCCCGACCCGGGGACGCGGCCTGCTACGCTTGCGACGCCAGCAAGGCCAAGGAGTTGCTGGGCTGGGAGGCGAAGACCGAGATCGCGGAGTCGATCCGCTCGATGCTCCCCGATGAGCACCCTGGCCTGGAGATCACTGAACCGCCGCCACTGGATGTCGTGCCGGATCCCGAGCCGACCGAAGAGGATCTGATCGATCCCTCGAGCCAGGACGATGAGGACTCCGAACCGGCATCAGGGGAGTAGTTCCATGCGGCTACTCGTCGACCCGGTCTACACCTCGAAGCGGCTGTCGCGGTGCGCGACGCACTACGTCATGCGCCAGCTCGCCCAGGCGTTCCTGGATGCGTTTGGAGACGAGGCCGTCGTCTACTACGTGATCCCACGCGAGGGCAAAGGCAACGGGGACTGGCGGGTTGACGAGCTGATGGATGACCCGCGTGTCGAGCACATCGAGATGCGCTGCTTCCGCGACCGCTACAAGGAGTACTTCTTCCTGAAGGACGAGTGGATCAAGCGGTTCGCCTTCTGGGGCACGCACTACGATTGGGACGTCCTGCTGACCACGCGCATCTGCCAGATCCCAGCCATTCGGCTGCTGTCGGAGAAGCTCGGCGGCAAGAAGGTCCCATTGAAGCGTCTCGTCGGCTTCGAGCCGCTGCCGATGATGAACTTCAAGAAGACGGTCGAGCTGCCCTGGGAGGTCACGTTCCAGACCCTCTCGGGCTACCTCAACGCGGACATCACG
>CAZNWW010000936.1:0-1636 GCA_964576155.1 uncultured Myxococcales bacterium
GCCGAGAGGAAGGGAGGGTGGCAAGCAAATGTCGCACCCAGACACCCAGGAGGCCCGCCTGCGCGCCGCGGTGGCTTCACGGAAGGAGAGCGGGGAGATCGTGGAGGTCTTCCGCGAGGAGGGCGAATCCGGGAAGTCACTGGATCGTCCGGAGGTCCAGCGTCTGCTCGAGGGCATCGGGGTGGGACAGTTCGATCTGGTGATGGTCACCCGTATCGACAGGCTCTCCCGCAGCCTCCTCGACTTCTACAAGGTCTATGAGCTGATGAGCGAGCACGTGGTGGAGTTCGTGTCCCTCAACGAGAGCTTCGACACCACCTCTGCGGTCGGGAGAGCGATGCTCAAGCTGGTGTTGGTCTTCGCCGAATTGGAGCGAGAACAGACGGCTGAGAGGACGCGCGATGCAGCCGCTGCTCGGGCCCAGCGAGGGCTCTACGGCGGGGGGCACCCGAAACTGGGATACGACTCCAAAGGGGGCGGGCATCTCGAGGTGAATGAGGTTGAGGCTGCGCTCGTGAAGCTGGTCTTCGAGCAGTACCAGGAGATCCGGTCAGCGCCAAAGCTCGCGCGATGGCTGAACGAACGAGGCCATCGGACCAAGCGGTACATCTCGCGAAGAAAGGGCGCGCGGGGGGGCAAGCTCTTCAAGGCGGCAGGTCTACGGACCATCCTCAAGGACCGCCTCTACCTTGGCGAGGTCGACTTCAAGGGCGAGGTCTTCGACGGGCAGCACGATCCCATCATCACCCCGGAGGACTTCGGGCGGGTTCAGAAGATCATCGCTGGAAACGCCAAGAACAAGCGTGGGGTGCCGAGGGGCGCGCTCCATGGCTACCCGCTGACGGGGGTGCTCACATGTGGCTCGTGCGGGCACTCTCTGACCACTGGAGCCGGCAGTGGGCGTCGCAGGGTCCATCATTACTACGAGTGCACGGGGGTCCAGAAGGACTCGGGCCATGACTGCACCATTCGGCGCGTGGTTGCCCATCGCCTGGAGGATGTGGTCCTTGGAGTCATCGGTGAGGCGACGCGAGATCCTGAGCTGCTGGAGGCGGCCGCGGAGGAGGCGGAGCGGCTCGCGCGTGAGCAGCTCTCTCCAAAGCAGCAGGAGGTGGAGCGGCTCCGTCGAGAGCTGCGGAGAGCAACGCGCGATGGCGAGGAACTCTTCAAGAAGGTCCTCGACCAGCAGATCTCCGATTCCAGGTACGCCAAGAAGGCGCTCGAACAGGCAGAGAGACTGGAGACCGACCTTCGGAATGGGCTGAAGACCGCGGAAGCCGAGCTGCTCGGGCTCGAAGGGCAGCAGCTCGATCTCGAGCAGCTCCATCGCGTACTCCAGTCCTTCAACGTCCTGTACGAGCACATGGACAGCGCCGAGAAGCGAGAGTTCATCGGCACCATCATCCACCGGGTCGTCGTCCACCTGGACCACGTCGAGATCGAACTGTACGACGGCGCCCAAGCCCAGCACCTAGTGGACCTGAACCCCGCCACCGGCAAGCGCGCCAAGGGCAAGAAGGGCGCAGGCCGCAAGGGGAGGGGAGCCTCACCCCGGCGTGGGGAAGCCCGCAGACCCCAGAACGACGAAACCGGGCGCAGACCATCAAGTGGTTCACGCCCGGTTCGTCATGGCTCC
>CAZNWW010000937.1:0-1634 GCA_964576155.1 uncultured Myxococcales bacterium
AAGGGGCCCTTGAAGCCCAGGATCTTTCCGAATCGGACGGCCCGGCGAATGATCAGCCGGGTGATGTACCCCCGGCCCTCGTTGTCCGGATAGACTTGATCCGCGATCATGAAAGCTGCCGAGCGGGCGTGATCCGCGATGACCCGGTATGCGACGGTGGATTCGCTCGCTGCGCCGTACTCGGGCGCTGTCCCGATCTCTTCGGTGAGGCGCTCCGCGGTGCGTCGAATGTAAGGCTGGAAGAGATCCGTGTCGTAATTGGTCTCCGCCCCCTGGAGGATCGTGACCAGCCGTTCGAGGCCCATCCCCGTGTCGATGCTCGGCGCGGGGAGGGGTTCCAGTGTACCGCCGGCTTCCCGGCGGACGTACTGCATGAACACCAGGTTCCAGATCTCGATGTACCGGTCGCATTCACAGCCCGGTTTGCAGCTGTCCTCGCCGCAGGCCCAGGGGCCGGGGCCCCGGTCGTAGAGGATCTCTGAGCAGGGTCCGCAGGGGCCAGTCTCCCCCATGGCCCAGAAGTTGTCCTTCTTTCCGAAGCGCAGGATCCGAGCGTCGTCCACCCCTGCGGTCTCCCGCCAGAGGGCCGCCGCCTCGGAGTCCTCCCCGAGGCCGTCCGACGGATCCCCCTCGAAGATCGTGTAGTAGAGCCGCTCGGGGTCCAAACCAACCCGATCGACCAGGAACTCGTAGGCGAAGTGGATGGCGTCTTTCTTGAAATAGTCTCCGAAGGAGAAGTTCCCCAACATCTCGAAGAAGGTGTGGTGCCGCGCCGTGCGGCCCACGTTCTCCAGGTCGTTGTGCTTCCCGCTGACCCGGAGGCATTTCTGAGCGCTGGTGGCCCTCGGGTTGTCAGTCTCTCTGAGGCCCGTGAACATGTCCTTGAACTGGACCATGCCCGCGTTCACGAAGAGGAGGGTCGGGTCCGCAGGGGGGATCAGGGAGTGGGACGTGACGCGTCGATGTCCCTGCTCCTCGAAGTAGGCAAGGAATCGTTCCCGCACATCGAAGCTGCTCAGCATCTTTGGATCACCTTCCGTCTCGATGGACTCAGCGGTTGGATTTCTTCTTTTTGCCGCCGCCCTTCATGAACTCCTGGTAGTCAGCGTCCTCGGCGCCCGCCACCCCGCTGATGCGGAGCTTGAAGTCCGCGGGGTTCGAGCAGTTCTCCAGCGCAGTATCCATCGAGATGGTGTCAGTGGCATAGAGCTTCAGGAGCGACTGATCGAAGGTCTGCATGCCGTAGATCTTGTGGCCCTTTGCAACAACCTCCAGGATGGCCGTGCGTCCGGCCTTCTCGTGGATCAACTCCCGAATCCGTGGCGTAGCGTAGAGGATTTCGCACGCGGGTACCCGGCCCGAGCCGTCCTTGCGGGGCAGGAGGCGCATGGACACCACCCAGGAGATCACCTCGGCCACCAGATGCCGGATCTGGTCCTGCGCGTGGGGCGGGAACACGGCCACCGCTCGGTCTATGGTCTCCACCGTGTCGATGGTGTGCATCGTGCTCATCACCAGGTGGCCGGTTTCAGCCGCCTGGAGCGCTGTCTCGATGGTCTCCGTGTCGCGCAACTCACCGATGTAGATGGTGTCCGGATCCTGGCGGAGCGCGGCTCGCAGCGCAGAGAGGAAGC
>CAZNWW010000938.1:0-1634 GCA_964576155.1 uncultured Myxococcales bacterium
ATGGAAAAATGGGGAAACGAAGGCACAGGGAGCCAGCTCCCTAAGATGGCAGTTGAATACGACGAGGTCGTCGAGACCGGCTCCATGGTGATGATCGACGCGGAGATCGGGGGCTTCGTCAGGGGCAACTTCGACGGTGACGATATCCTGGACCTCGCGGCGACAACCCCCAACGACAAGATGGTACGGATCTACAAGGGCGTCCCCCAGGATGGGGACGAGGGGTATTTCCGCCAGGAGCGCTTCCTCAACGCAGGAGAGGCCCCCGACGCCATCGCGGCCGGGGACTTCAACAGCGACGGCATGGACGACCTTGCGGTGATCAACAAGGGCACAGCAAGGATCACCCTCCTCATGAGCGAGGACGGGAACTACCATGCCACCACCGAGATCCCGATGCCCTTGACGCCGACCTGGGACGGGGGCCAGGTGGAGCCCCTGCAAGCCCTGGTGGCGGACTTCGGGGATCCCGATGGGACTCTTGTAGATGGCAAGGAGGATCTCCTTGTGATCACCGAGCCGGTGGATCAGACCTGGGTCGTTACATCGGACATTCCCGAGGAGGGAGAGACCGAGGAGGACATCGCAGTCCCCCTCTTCCTCACCTACCTCCGCCTGGGTCAACAGGGGGGCTCGGACTACTCCTTCGTCAAGTCCGCTACCTCCTACCGGATGAATACGGAGATCAGCGGCGCGGTGGTGGGCACCTTCGACACTGACCACTACCTCGACGTCGCGGTCAGCACCAAGACCGACCCTGTAGACATCTCGGCGGGTGGAAACTTCGAGATCCTGCGGGGGGGAAAGAGCGTCCCGACATCGGATCCCAACGGTTGGGATGAGAGTATAGTGAACGGGATCGCCGGTCGCTTCTGGCCCCTCGGGGGCTTCGTCGGCCCGCGAAACCCCACGGACATCGCCGCCGCAAAGCTCAACACACCCTCATCTGAGGATATGGAAGACCTCGACGACATCATCTTGGTCGCACCTCAGATGGGGGAAATCGATGACATCGAAAACTACCAGTTTTCTGGTGTGTTCGGCTATCTCACCAAGCACGACATGGACTGGAACGAGTGCGCCGACACCTACAACCTGCCGCACTTCCCATGCTGCCAGCCCGTGGATCCGTCGCTCCCCTGCGGCCCCTCGGTGGACCTGGACGACGACTGCGACGATCCTCCGGTGAATGCCTGCAAGGGCCCGAAGTCCGAGGCCAACTACGTCGGATATGATCCCATCAAGGTCGTGGTGGATAAAATCAGCTTTGACCCGAGTAAAAACAAACCGGACGACATCCCCGACGTCCTCGTCCTGAACCAGGGCTCCTTCAACTTCTCCTACTTCATCGGGTCCCAGACCGGAGATACGTACGACTTCGACGACGCCGGAATCCCGAACATGTACGCGGTCGGCGCCAACCCGGTGGACATGGACGTGGGCGACCTGGACGGTGACCTGATCCCGGACGTCGTGGTGGCGCTGCAAAGCTCCCTGGTCATCGCCTACGGCCAGGACGACCCGGTCCACCATTTTGAGACCGCCAAACCTCTGGAGAAGGGCCCGGACTCGGAGGACATGACGCCCACTGGGATCCTCTTGGCCGACGTGAACCTGGACGGGTTCATGGACAT
>CAZNWW010000939.1:0-1632 GCA_964576155.1 uncultured Myxococcales bacterium
GCGAACCGGTTCGCCGCCAGGTCCTCGTTCAACTGCGTCAGACGCGGAATAGCCGTATCAAGCTCCTGCCGCGCGGCACGGGCCTCCTCCAGCCCGCGGTTGGCGGCGGCCTTTTTGGCCTGCACCTCGCGTTGCTTGTCCTCACGCTCGGTATCCAGCTTGCGGACCGTCTCGGATAGCGCGGCGTGACTGGCGACAAGGCCCGTCTCCTCGTCGGCATTCTGCTGGTAGCGCCGCTTTTGGTCGAGGCCCTGCTCTTTGTACTCGGCCTCCAGGTGGGCCGTCCCTTCGGGCCCGAGGGGCTGTTTGCACAGCGGGCACTGGGTAGCGTCCTGGGTCATGAGCATGTCGTACTTGTCGCGTGAATCCGCCATCTCGGCCAGCAAGTCCTTGTTGGTCTGGCGCAGGTACCCTATCCGCCCGTCCATCTCCTCGGCCTCGCGGCGGCGTTGGCGGACGGTCTCGGCCTGGCGCTCCAGGTCAGATTCATGAAGAGCTGCCGCGCTGATCTCCTGCTCTATTTCCCCCAGGCGTTCGGTCTTCGGCCTCAGCTCGCGCTCGACCCGGTTATGTAGCTGGTCGTGCTCGGCCCGGAGCTGTGCGGCCTGCACCGCGATGTCCCGTTCGATCTCCGCCCTCTGGGAGTCCAGTCCGTTCTTGAGGTCCAGGGCGCGGGCAAGGCGTTCCAGCTCCTGCGATATCTCCCGGGACTCTTCCCTGTGTTTGGCGACGGTGGCTTCCAGAACGTCGAGTTTCGCCTGCTCCTCTGTCACTGCGGCGTAGGCCTCCTCGATCTCGGGCAGCCTCCGGGCCCTGGGCTCCAGGTCGTCCTCGATCATGCGACTGAGCTGGGTAACGCGACTGGATAGACGCTCTCGCTGAACGGCGACCTCAGCGGCCAGCCGGGCGCGCTCCTCCTCGAGCCCCGCCGCGCCGAAGCCCGCCTTGGCAAGGCGTTCGAGGTCGGCCCTGGCGGCCTCCAGCTCCGCGTACTGCCGGCGAACCTCCGGCGCCCGGTCCACCAACCCCTCAAACGCCGCCACCGCGGCCCCGTGGGTCCGCTCTCGCTGTTCCAAGTCCGAGATCTCGCGTCGCCTGTCAAAGATACGGCGGTCGAGGCCGTCCAACTCCTGCCCGTGGGTCCTCAACGCACCGACACGGTCCCGGAGGATTTCGGCGCGTTCTCGGCCGGACGATAGCTCCGGGCCCAGGCGCTCCAGCATCGCGCTGACCGCCGCGAGCTGTTCCTCGTGCTCCGGCCTGTGCAACAGCTCCTGACGCCGCAGATCGATGGCGCTGTCGGCGGTGGCGATGCGATCCCGGGCATCCTGGCTGCGCCCCTTTGCGCGCTCTTCGAGGGTCTCGTAGTGCGACAGATCAAGGACCTCGGCCAGCACGTCCTTACGCTTGGCGGGGCTCGCCCTGGTGAACTCGTCCGCCCTGCCCTGGAGCAGGAACGCGGTGTTGACGAACGTGTCGTAGTCCATGTGAAGGAGGTCGCGGATGCGGGCCTCGGTGTCCCGGACCGAGTTTCCGGTGATTGGCCGGAAGCCGTCGCCGCCGGATACCTGCAACTCGAGGACAGTGGCCCCGCTCTTCCCGCGTCGGGAGTACCTGCGGCTGACGCGGTAC
>CAZNWW010000940.1:0-1631 GCA_964576155.1 uncultured Myxococcales bacterium
TACCGCTGGACCTCTGGAGGAGACGAGCCGATGGCGAAGCAGGGTAAGAAGAAAGTACGCAAGAACGTGCAGTCGGGCATCGCCCACATCACTGCCACGTTCAACAACACCGTGGTGACTATCACGGACGTCAGTGGGAACACCATCGCTTGGTCGACCCCGGGCGTGAAGGGTTACAAGGGCTCCAAGAAGTCCACCCCCTTCGCTGCTTCGCTGGCTGCCGAAGATGCCGCCCAGAAGGCAAAAGAGCACGGAATGCGTACGGTAGCAGTTTATGTTCGGGGCCCGGGCTCAGGCCGGGAATCGGCGATCCGTGGCTTGACGAATGCGGGGCTGAAGATCTCACTGATACGGGACATCACCCCGATCCCGCACAACGGCTGCCGCGCTCGAAAGCGGCGCCGGGTGTAAGACAGAAACCGGAACGGAATCCCGCAGTAGGCTGAAGGAGGGAACCCTTGGCCAGGTATACATCGGCACAATGCCGTCTCTGTCGGCGTGAAGGCATGAAACTGTTTCTCAAAGGTGAGCGCTGTCTGACCAGCAAATGCGCCCTGGAGCGTAGAGCATATCCTCCGGGTCAGCACGGACAGGGCCGCATTAAGAGATCCGATTATGGACTTCAGCTTCGGGAGAAGCAGAAAGTCCGCCGGATGTACGGCATCCTCGAGAAGCAGTTCCGGCTCTATTATCAGCGAGCCGCCCGGATGAAGGGCGTCACTGGTGAGATCCTGTTACAGCTCCTCGAGCGTCGACTCGACAACGTCATGTACCGCCTCGGTATGGCGACCAGTCGCAAGGACGCCCGTCAGCTCGTGAGCCACGGCCACCTGCTGATCAACGGCCGCCGGGTGGACATTCCCTCGATCCAGGTGAAAGAGGGTGACGTCATCGAGGTGCGCGAGCGCTCCAAGAAGCTGACACGTATCGAAGGTGCCCTGGAGCTCAAAGCAGCCGGCGAGACGCCGGCCTGGCTGGAGCTGGATCGTGACGCGATGAAGGCGACCGTGAAGGCGTTGCCGACCCGCGATGATATCCAGATCCCGATCCAGGAATCCCTCATCGTTGAGCTCTACTCGAAGTAGCCGAAGAGATTCGGAAGGGGTCAGACATGTATAGACACTGGGTGTTGCTCAAACGGCCGAAAGAACTGGAGACCGACCGGGTCAGCACAGAGGGCGACTTCGGTCAGTTCTCTTGTGCGCCCCTGGAGCGGGGCTTTGGACTCACATTGGGGAATGCGCTCCGGCGCATCCTGATCTCCTCGATCCGAGGAGCCGCGGTCACCGCAGTCCGATTCGACGGCGCTGAGCACGAGTTCACATCTCTCCCCGACGTGATCGAGGATGTCTCCGAAGTCATCCTCAATCTCAAGGACATTCGCCTGCGGATGCCCGAGGGAGATGACCGGACCCTCACAATCAACGCGAAGGGCCCCTGCGCCGTTACCGCCGGTGACCTGATCCACGACGGGTTGGTCGAGATCCTGAACCCGGGGCTACACCTGGCTTCGGTGAACGAGGGCGGACATCTGAAGGCGGAGCTCTCGACGTCCATGGGCGTGGGCTATGGCCCGGCGACCATCCACAAGGACACGGAGGCGCCGATCGGCACCATCGCCATCGACGCGG
>CAZNWW010000941.1:0-1631 GCA_964576155.1 uncultured Myxococcales bacterium
TCGGCGCCGGTTGCTCGCTCAGACCAGCACATTATCTCCGCCGAGGTCATCTAGCTACACCGTTCTCCACGTCTGTCATCACACGCACTTGATGGATAAAGTCGTAGACCTCCTGCCATGGCATCCATATCCGCTTTCCATCCCAGCGTTGATTCCTCTCCTTCCGGCAGCGGCACCGGGCCATCCCGCCTCCCGTCTCCCGTCCCACCCGATCCCGACCCAACGAGCCCGAGACTCCGGAGTCGGGGCTGCACCCAAAGGGCATCAGTTTCGCACGAGCAAACTGCGTCTGCTCAGCTCAGCTACAAAGCCCCTCCCACAGGGGAGATTCGGGGCGAGACGCCCCTCCCACAGGGGATTCGGGCTTCGGGCTCGCATGGGCGGGCTTGGACGGCGGGCGAGCGGGGAGCGCTCGACGGGCCAGACTTGCCGGCTGCAAGCGTTTCGGAAACGACTCCAGCGACAGATGGGTTTCGCTACTACGAGGATCGCTCAACTTTTGATGCGATACCCCTGTGTCAGCGCGGCGTATTCTCCGTCGGCACCTTCCCACCGTGGAACCAATGACTCGGAATCGCGACGCCCTCCGGAATCTCGTACATCCCCACTTCGAGGGTTCCCCGGTCACGATCTGCGTTGAGGAAGATCCGAAACGGGAGCTTCGCGGAGAGGATACGATAATCGGCGAGTCGCTCGGTCACCTCGCGGCAGGTCTTCGCCAGCGCCGGCGTGCTCTGGTCCAGGTCAGGGAGGACCTCGGCCACATGCTCGGCCACACCGCAGGAGGCCTGTCGCCAGAAGAACTGCGGGTTTGGTGAAGGACGCCAGTCCTCGGGCCAGTTGAACCAGTTCAGATCGTCACGCCCCAGGGTACGCCCCAGGTGGACGACATCCCGCAGGCCGAGGTCGTTATATCGGTAGTTGTAGGGTTGGAATATCTCGGCCCGCAGTGGAAGCTCGAGGATCCACTCCTTCATCAGGTGATACTCGTGATCGAGAGTGGTGGGCTTCGTCACGCCGCGGAAGGGGACGATCCCGGTAGCGATCACCGCGACCGCGATCACCACAGCGCCGGCGCGTCTCGCCGACGGTCCGTGTCGTGCGGCGAAGTCCAGGAGCACAACCACCCCGTAACCGGATAGGAGGCTGGCGAAGAGCACTGCGAGGGTCTGGTAGCGCGCCGAGGCTAGCTGCCGTACGCCGTCCAATCCGGTGGGCATGCTCGACGCTATGAAGGCCAACCCCAGGAGCCCCGCTGCGGCCCACCCGACCCACCGCTGCCGAAGCCTGAGACCTGCGCCGATCCCGACGATCAGCAGAACGATCAACGCGGCCGGCGTGAACCCCGGGTCCAACCAGAGGTTCACGTCCTGCCCGAGGAAGAAATGCTCCAGGGTGAAGAGGTTCCCTACGTACACGGACTCCATGTTCGAGGTGTAGAAGGTGGTCCTGTAGTAGGCCGCATAGCCGGCGAAGACCGCCGCGAGGACCACCCAGGACCAGATCCTGCGAGGGCCTCCCCTGAGTCGCAGCGTACTCGCCGCAGGTAGAAGCAGAAGTAGCGGAAAAGCCTCTGGACGGGTGTGTACACAGAGGGTCGCCGCGCAGGCGGCCAGTGCGGCGTCCAGCAG
>CAZNWW010000942.1:0-1626 GCA_964576155.1 uncultured Myxococcales bacterium
GGGTCGCGAAACAGATGAGGTTGAGATGAGAGCCTTGCGCTTGATGATCCTGGTCTGTGCCCTGTCCACCGTGACTGCTGCCTGCGACCGAGGGGCAGCCAAGGTCGCCAAACCCTGGGAGCCGCAGTTCGACGAGCTGTACGTGCTGAGCGCGGTGCCCTACCGCACAGTCGACGAAGCGTCGGGATTCGAGCCGGTGTGCCGGCCGGAAGATGGGACCCCCGACGGCCTCATGCTCCGGCTGGTGCTCAAGGGGACGGCCCAGGGCGAGGACATGGACATGTCGATCCGTCCTGGGGACCGGATCGACCGGGAGCTGGTCACCGAGGACGCGGTAGCAGCCCTCCTGCCCGAGATCACCGTCGCCTGTATCGACCGCGCCCTGCCCGACGTCCCGCCCTGCGCCGAGGGAGCAACGGAGATCACGGCGCCAATTGCCGGGGTCTCCTACCACGGGCACATCCTGAAACGGGGTGATCCCGTCGGTGTCGCGATCCTCGTGGACATGTCCGGCTCGAACAAGGGATTCGTCAAACCCTACCCGCCATACAATGAAGTGAACAACGAGGACCCGAGCGGCTTGCACGAGGACGTGCTGCTCGACTTCCCGCAGCGGGCCTCGGACATCAACGGCACCCGGATGAACGCGGTGCAGACCATCATCGAGAACCTGAACGAAGACGACAAGTTCATCGTGTTCGGGTTCCGGGAGTACGGGATCGACGTAATCTGCGAGTTGCCGGGCGACCCGGAAGCGGACAACACCTCCAAGAAGCAAGAATGCTACAGCTCTTCGAGGTCCGTCGTCCTTGGCAACGGCGACTTCGGTCCCTTGGACGATTACAAGACCGCGTGGGAGGCCGCAGCCCCCTCTGGACCGCGGTGTACGAGGCCTACGGCTACATGCGGGACCACCCACACACCCAGAGCACGCCGTACAAGCACATCGTCGTCATCACTGACGGCCCGGATACCTGCGCGGAGTCTCCCGACCTGGACCGGTGTTCGGAACCCTGCGGGGAGTACTACAACGCGACCTGGGAGGAGACCCGCAACGCTATCCTGCAAGACGCATATGATGACCGAATCCCGGTGCATTTCATCCAGTACCAGGCCATCGGCTACCCGGATCGGGACCCGCGACAGATGGAGCTAGCCTGCCTCACTGGCGGCCATCACATGTTCATGAACTCCGCCGATTTCGACTCGGCCAACCTGTCGAACATGTTCCAGGAGACGGCTCGATGGCTGCGCTATGCCTTCGGTGGATATTGGCAGGCCCGAATCCCCTTGGCCGAGTGGACGGACGACGCGGTGGCCGCACCGGGCTGGGTGCACACGATCTCCGGCGGTGGGACAATCGTATCGGACGAAGAGAGCCCGCTCACCTGGGAGCATCCCTTTGCGTTCGAGGTGGACTCCGAGGCAGTGGACCGGCGGGTGGCGATGCGGCGGGCTTGCACCGGGGATGCCGACTGCCCGGAGCTGGAGGAGATCGACGCCTGCACCAGCCACACCTGGTGGTGCGGGCAGCAGGATCGGGTCTGCCGGAGCACGGTGAAGTGGGCCGAAGACGGGGGCGGTGGGGAGGCTTGCGGCCTGGCCGACGCAGTGGTGCGGGTGCAG
>CAZNWW010000943.1:0-1621 GCA_964576155.1 uncultured Myxococcales bacterium
CTCCGATACTTTGCCTGGAGGCGTAAAACCCCGATGATCCGTCCTATCCACCCTGATAGCAGACTGGTCCAAGTCCGCCGCGCCGGCCACCGCTCGTATGCGACCCTTGATGGCTCCGGACGTCCTCGGCATGACCATCAATCTGGATTTCTGATCTCGACGGAGGTTTCCATGTACCGTCTCTCTGTTGTTCTTCTCCCGTTGCTCCTGGTCGGCTGTATTCAAGAGGCGAAGTGGACCTGGACCGGGGATATTCCCGGCGGTGACGTGGCCATAGATCAGGTGACGGCCGACGGGGAGGTGTCCCCTTCGGATGTGCCAAGCGGGGAGGACATTGATGTAGCGGCCCCTCTCGATATCGTGGACATTTTGGACGCCGCGGACGTTTGCATCCCGGACTGTGAAGGGAAGGGCTGTGGCGATGACGGCTGTGGTGGGTCTTGCGGGATCTGTGACGACGGCGATCCATGTAACGGCTTGGAACTTTGCGAGGAGGGTGTGTGTGCCGAGGGCGAGATATTGGTTTGCATCGATGAAAACCCTTGCACCAACGACGCTTGTGTTGAGGGGGAGGGCTGTAAGTACACCGCGGTTGCGGACAAGGCCGAGCCGACCTGCGATGACGGCAACCCCTGTACCGACGACACCTGTGTCTCCGGTGCCTGCGCCAACCCGCTCAAGGCCCTCGATGAGTTGATCATCGAGGACTGCCTCTGCGAGGGCGACGAGGACTGCGAGCCCCTGGAGGACGACAACCTCTGCAACGGCACTCTGGTTTGCGACACCGAAGCCGATATCCAGACCTGCATGGTGGACCCGAACACGGTGGTGACCTGCACGGTGCCGGGGTGGGCGGAGCCCCAGTGCATCGCGCCCACCTGTGATCCGCAGACGGGGGCCTGCGGCCTCGTGGAGGTCAACGAGGGGCTCCCCTGTGACGACGGCGACGCCTGCACCCAGGGCGAGCTATGCCACGATGGCCTGTGCAAGAACGGCGGGCCCGTGTCCTGCGAGGACTCCAACGGATGCACCGACGACTTATGCGACCCGGCGACGGGATGCACATACACTCCGAACGCCGAGGACTGCGACGACGGGGAGGACTGCACTCACACGGATGTATGCCTGGGTGGGACTTGTGCAGGAGTGCCCTACTCCTGCGACGACCCGGCGCAGTGCGAGACCGCGGCGGGCGCGACCTGCAACGGCGATGGCGCCTGTACCTACCCGACCGCGCCCAAGGACAATGAGCCCTGCGATGATAGTAACGCATGCACCGTGGGCGAGGCATGCGCTGGTGGGACCTGTATGGGCGGAGCCGCGGTCAACTGCGACGACGGCAACGTCTGCACGGACGACTCCTGTGATGAGCAGTTGGGCTGTGTCCATGTGGACAACGCTGCCGACTGTGACGATGGAGATCCTTGTACGACCGGGGACCATTGCAGCGCGGGGAGCTGCGTCACCACGGGGATCCTGGAATGTGACGACACCAACCCCTGTACTGATGATGTGTGTGTGGAGGGCATAGGGTGCGAGTACACGCCCAACAGCGCCTCATGCTCTGACGAGGACGCGTGCACCGACGGAGATATCTGCAGCCAGGGCGAGTGCCAGTCCG
>CAZNWW010000944.1:0-1619 GCA_964576155.1 uncultured Myxococcales bacterium
CCGGCTCAGCGGTAGATGCGCTCGCTGAGCCCTACCGGGCCCGCTGGGACAGCCTCGTGGAGGAGGCCGGAGGATACCGCCTCGCGCTGGTGATCCGGGCCTCCGAGACCTACTACATCACCAAGCCCACATTCACCTGGGGCGTGCCCATCGTGGCAGCGCTCGAGGAGATGGGTTTTTCAATAGACGTGCTCCTCAAGCTGGATAGCCGGGAGGAGGCGGCCAAGGCAGCTCGTGATGTCCACGGGGCCTTCACGCACCCGGACCGCCACACGATCAAGGGCTTCAACTCCATGGAGATGCTCTTCGCTCGCCTGGAGGAGGCCCCGTCCAACGCGCTGCTCACCTATCACTTCTTCGACTGGCGCGCGTCCCAGGCCGGCATGAACACCTTCTCGCTCCAGCAGTTCGAACCCGGCGTCGCCGGCGCCCTGCGTACCCTGGAGCGCCTGGTCGGGATCTGCCGGACCCCGTACTTCCGGCGCTACGCCAAGTATTTATCACGGACCACGGAGGGCCTCCGATGCCCGACCTCGACGCAAAACTCAAAGACGTAGTCCGCCGCCTCGTAGAGCACATGGAAGCAGACACCTCCTCCGAGGAGTTCAGCCAGCGGCTCGAGTACTCCTACCTCACCGGCGTCTACCTGGCGGTGAACGCAATCCGGGACAGCCGCCTGCTGGTCGAGGGACCGGACTGCACCTACATGAAGGCCCAGTACGTCCAGGGGAACCATGACCTCTTCTCGACCCTCACCAGCGTCTCGGGCTACCACCGCATCGTGAACACCGCGCTGGATCCGGCCATGATGACCGACAGCCGGGAGAAGCCGATCCGGGAGCTGCTCACAGAAGTGGCCTCGCACCCGTCCACCGCGGGCGCGTTCATCTCGTCCATGCCCATGGCCTTCATCACCGGCGCGGACTACGAGCGCATCTGCCGTGCGGTGCGCGAGGAGACGGGCACCGAGGTTATCAACATTCGAGGCCTCTCCCTCCAGGGGGATTGGCTCGACGGGTACGCGGAGACCCTGCGCTCCCTCGCCAGACAGCTCGAGCTGCCCGACGTGGAGACCCACCCCAGGAAGGTCGCGGTGGTGGGGCACCTCATGGACCGCATCGAGTACGATCAGGTGGCCAACGTCGCCGAGATAACCGACATGCTGGAGGCCCTGGACCTGGAGGTGGTCTCGATCTGGCTCTCGGGCCAGGGCTTCGAGGACCTCTCGCGAGCGGCCGAGGCGGGGACAATCCTGTCCCTTCCGTACGCGCGAAAGGCAGCGAAGGCCCTGGCGCGGCGCACGGGCGCCGATGTGGCGGAGCTGCCCCTCCCCTTCGGGCTCAAGGCCTGCGAGGAATGGATGACCACCCTCGGGGAGCGCTTCGGCGAAGAGGCTCGGGCCAAGGCCTACACCGAGGCCCGCCTCGGATCCATCATCCCCCGGCTCGAGTGGCTGATCCCCTTCGTCCTCCAGAACAGCAAGGCCGGCTGGGTGGGCGACCCACACCTCTTCCCGGGCTTTGCGGACATCGTGGAGCTGCTGGGGGGACAGATCTCCTATGGCGTGATCACGAATCGGCCAAGCCACACCCGGGGGATCCGGGATCTGGTCGAGCGGT
>CAZNWW010000945.1:0-1619 GCA_964576155.1 uncultured Myxococcales bacterium
CAACCCATACGCGTGACGGACATCCGCCTCTCTGCCGTCTTTCAGCTTGAGCCTCCGGTTCTCCATGATCCTGTCCTCGTGGCCGACGCCGACCCCGACCGTGACGGGAACCATGTTCTCCCACGCCTCCTTCACGGCCTGGGCCGTCCGGGCCCCGATGTCCGCGCAGACGGAGCCGTGACAGTGGCTGGCATTGATCAGGACGCTCTCGGGCCTCAGTCCCAGATCTCTCTGCAATTGCGAACGCACGTCTGTGAGAAACTCGTTTCGGATGGAGCCGATCTCAGCGATCGCCACCGCGTCCACCGTAGCCAGAACCGCTGTGGTAGTACCATCTTCCAGCACCAGTGCTTTGGCGTACAGGGGATCGTTGGCGGCCCCCGCGTCGGTGTTGGTAACCTCTACTCTGGCGACGCCCGCGCGGAGCCTGGCCGCACCCGATGCATTCGTCGTCGTTTCCATACGTTGACGCCCTCCGTCAGGATGTCTTCGTGCGCTGCCTGCGCAACCTCTCAGGGCCTGCCTGCTTCCAGTTCCCCTTTGCTACGGCTGAAAATACTCTACGCCCCCGCTCTCACGCCCAACCAGCAGTCCGCCCTCCGGCCACGATGACGCCCACGAAGCCGACGTCATCTTCACACCTTCAGCACACGTCACCCGGACCCTCCCATTGCTGTCCAGAGACGCGACCCTCCCATCCCGGAGCCCCACCAGGCATCCCCCGGAACCGTCCGGTGCCAGACCCACGACAGGCGCCACCAGGAATTGCGACCAGAGGCGAAGGCCCGCCGCATCGAAGCACTGGACGTACCCGTTCGAGACTCCGGCATACACCCGGCCGCCCGCGATCTCCACGCACAGGACCGCTCCCCCCAGGTCCGAATCCCACGCCACCTCTCCGTCTCGTCGGTACACGATCAACTGCCGGTGGTTCGTATCCACCCCGCTCACCACCTCCGCCCAGCCATCGCCATCCAGGTCAGCCGTGCGCAGACACATCGACCACGAGGGAATGGACCAGCTCATGATGTCGGGGCGACTCAGGGCCTGCGCGCAAGTACCCCTCGCGTCGTACACGCGCACGCATCCGTGGATGCACGGATCGGCCATTCCGGCCAGCACGTGCATCTCCGGCCCTTCCCGAAGGCGCGCCGTCGTCAGAAACGTGGGCGGCCCCCACTGGCACGCCGAGCGCCAGAGGAGATTGCCTGCGTCGTCGAACACGTAGATGTGCCGATCCGCGCAGCCCGCCAGAATCTCCTGCCTTCCGTCTCCGTTCACATCTCCGGCGGCCAGACTCAGCACCTGCACGTTCATCCGCGTCCAGTAGTCCCAATTCATCGGCTGCCAAACAAGCTGGTGTGACCAGACCTCATCCCCTGCAGCATCGAACCTGTACACCATCTCTCCGTCCCCGCCCCCGACCACTCCACCGTCCTCCAGTCCCAGCACAGTCCGAATCGCACCCGGGACCTCCTTCCGCCACTGGATCTCACCTGCCTGATCGAAGGCGGCAATCCCTCCCTTCTCGTCCCCGGCGCAGCCCCCGTCCTCCCGGGTCGAAACGGAGGTGACACGTCCCTCACAAATCCCTCGCCATGCCGGCACGAGCCCTTTCT
>CAZNWW010000946.1:0-1616 GCA_964576155.1 uncultured Myxococcales bacterium
GGAGCCGCCTGGGAGAAAGCGGTGATCCGCGGCACCCTCCACGTCGCTTCGACCGGTCCTGGAGCTGAGCGTGCCGAGTAGTCTTCTCGCGTGAGGGGAAAGAGACGTGGCTCCGGTTACCGGCGACGCGGTTCTCGGCGTCCATAACCGATGCGCTGCTCTATTCTGACGTCCGTTGATCAGGCGTCACCGTACATCTCAGGCAGGAAGAACTCAAAATTGCCCACCTCTTCGACGTTATGTCGGATCCAGGCAAGGCCCCGGCGCTCGGGAAACACCCTCGGTTGAATGACGTAATTGATGAAACGGGCGAGCGGCCCTCTCCCGGGGCAGCCTGCGGTCAGGACGTCCTCGTAGAGCGTCCCTTCGTCTGTCTCCGTGAAGGTATAATCGACCCGCGCGATCGTAAGTCCGGCGACGGTCTCGACATGCGCGAAGCCGGTCTCATCGAGGAACTCGACATTCGCTTTGATGTTGATTCGATATCTGGGCTCCGCGTTGAACGCCTCCTGGATCCGCACCTGAGCCCCTTTCCCGAAGTTCCGCCCGTCGAGCGCCGGCTTCAAATAAGTCAGGGAGATATGGTCCCGAGGGTGCCACATCCGATAACGCTGAACCGTCTCACCAGCGACCGTGATGAGGTCGGTCATATGGTTCAGGTACCAGACGATCATCCGGGGCGTCACGCCACGAAGGAGGTCGTGCTTGATCGCGTATTGCGTTCGCCCATCGGGAAGCCGACTCACCGTGGTTTCGGCCGTATCGACCGATTTCATCGTCCAGGGAACCTTCAAAGGGGCCGGAATCCTCGCCATGAGCCACCCTCCAGGAGGACATGGTAGCGGACCGCCTCTCATGTCACAACGGGTCCGGATCCGGGGTCCGGGAGCCCTGCCTGGGATCCGGGATCTTTCCTTTGAAAAAGATCTGATCCCTTCCGCACCCTTCCACCCACTAGGAGACGGAACTCTCGACAATGGCAAACCGGCCGTGAGGCTGGGACGCAAAACCACGGATCTCTCAGAGATAGCCGGGTCACCGAAGGAGCTTAAGATGCGGAAAGCAATGGGTTGTGTGTGGGTGTTGGTGTTGTTGGTCGCGGGATGCGACCTAGAAACCGGCCCGGTGGGTGCCGTCGGCGGAGCGTCCCCTCGGAGTGGCCTCGCCATCGTCGCTCCCAAAGTGGCCCCGGACGATGACGTGACCTCCCGGCTTCGATGGCTTGCGGTCTCGGTGCGTCCCACGGGCGTCTCGACGCCTGCGTTGGGAGCCGTCATCGCCCAGGAGACACCGGGTGAGACGGCGCCCGCGGTGGAGCCCAAGCCCTCGGATGACGAGACCGAGTCCACGGATGAGGCGCGCGAACCCACGCCGAACCCGGACGGGGACGACGATGACGAGGAGCTCCCACCCGCGTTCGCGTACGAGGCCATGTGCGGCGACCACGATCGTCACGGTGTCCCGTCGGCGTCGGACGTGGTGCTGTGCCGGGTGGACTTCCTGGTCGGCTACAACGTGGTCCGGAAGGCGGCCGATTGGGTCGTGTATCACGTCACGCAGGAAGGGGCTGAACAGGCGATCGATCGCACCGATGACTTTCGGGCCGACGATGATGT
>CAZNWW010000947.1:0-1610 GCA_964576155.1 uncultured Myxococcales bacterium
CCTTGTTGGGGGAAGTGCCCGGAGGCGAGCGCAGCGAACCGGAGGGCGATGGGGGCGGGACCCCGTGCAGAGAGTTCGCATCCATGTCTCTGCACGGGGTTATCCCCTTCATCTTCACGACGCCCTGACCGGATCCTCCGGCCACCGATGCTTGGGATACCGTCGCATGAGCTGGCGCCGCAGGGCCGGGTAATGGCGCTCCCAGAATCCGGCGAGGTCGTCGGTGATCTGCACCGGGCGGCGGTTGGGCGCGAGGAGGTGTACGTTCAGGCGGCGCCGGCCCTCGGCCAGGGGCGGGGTCTCCTTCAGCCGGAAGAAGTCCTGTAGATACGACGCAACGTAGGGACGCCCGTCCTCGGGATAGAGGACCGGTGCGCGGCGCCTCCCCGGGAGATTGACGTGGACCGGTGCGAGCGCGCCGAGCGCGCCTGTCAAGTCCGCGGGCAGCGCCGCGCGTACCGCCGCGACCGGGTCGGCCTTCCGGATGTCGGCGAAGCCGGCCGCGTTACGACAGAGCTTCCGAAGCGCCCGGTCGATGTCCTCGTCAGCGATCGATGTCCAGCCCCGCTCGGGGAACGCCTCGACGACGAACGTTACCCGCGCACGCAGCGCGGCCAGAGCCTCCCGGTCCAGGACCTTGCCCGGATCCACCTTCTTCAGCCTGTCGAAGAGTTCAGCGGAGACGTCCGGCCATCGCGCCCTGGGCATACGGTCCTCGGTGATCATCAGGCCCCGGTACTCGAGTCTGGAGAACACCTCCAGGCGCTCAGCCTTGCCGTTCCAATGGACCCGCACCGTATCTGCCATGTGTTCAGGGTAGAGATCGAGGAGCCACTCCGGCTCCACTGCAGAAGCGCTCCATACGGTCCTTCTGGTGCCCCGCCCGCGGGGATCCCGACGCTCACCCGCCTCCACGGCGACGACAAGCTCGGCCCGGCCCACCACGCTGGCGAGGGAGATCTCCAGGGCCCCGCCGCCGCTCATGACCACCGCCGCCTCGCCGGCGCGACGGCGTCGGGCGACCCGGTCCGGATATCCCGTGAGAAGCGCCATCCGGAGGGCGGCATCCAAATCCGCCGGAGGGCCGTCCTCGGATTGCCCAGCTACCCGGGCCAGCTGCTGTGCAGCGCGCAGGACGTTCCGCGCGGCCCCGGCCACGAGGTCCCGTCGCCGCAAGTCCGCGTCCGTGGCACGGGCCGGGAGATCCTGGAGCCGATCCATGGCGTCGAGGAGGTCCGAGCTCCCCTCGGCGTCTGCCGGGCGCAGCTCCAGGCCTCGCCGCCCCCGGCGCACCTCACGCTCGCCGAGGAGCGCGGCCAGGAGGCAGCCGTCCCGCACCACGCCCGACCGACGGGCCTCGACCAGGACCCTCGCTGCGCGGGGATGCAGGGGCATCTTGAGCATCTCTCGTCCGATCCCCGTCATGGCGCCGTGGTCATCCAGCGCGCCGAGCTCCTCCAGGATTACCTGCGCCGCATCCCTGGCTGCGGGAGTCGGTGCGTCGAGCCACCGCAGGCTGTCCCAGGACCCACCCGACCCGGCGAGGAGCAGGGTCGCGCCGGCCAGATCGGCACGGAGAATCTCCGGTGCGTCATATTCATCCCGTCCCC
>CAZNWW010000948.1:0-1609 GCA_964576155.1 uncultured Myxococcales bacterium
CGTGACCTCCGTGCGGGATACCTGACGTTTCGGCATACCCGGACAGGGTCAATCCTCACAGGACGGGCGACAGCAGGATGATCGAAAGTGGTTTTCAGATCACTGCCGGTCGTAGCGGGCCAAACCGGCGGTCGACGGGCCTCGTAGATACATGGGAGCCATGGGGCCTTTACGTGGTGGACGCGAATACCTAACATGCCGGAGGAGCCAGGCTCTGGAAGCACACGGCGGGGAAAGCTGATGGTCCCGAGGCTACTGGCGTTGGCGCTGATAGCGACCCTGGCGGCGGTCGCCTGCACCCGGGCGGAGTCGGTCGCGGTCGCCCCCACCGAGGCACCGACCTCCACCCCGCCGTCTCCCACCGCCACCCCCAGTCCGGTCCCAATACCCACGCAGGCGCCGACCGAGACGCCGACTCCCGAGCCGACCCCTACGTTCGAGCCGGGGCCGGTGATCCTTCCCACCGTGGAGGTGGGGCTCGGCACGCCGACTCCGCTGCCGGACGACGCGCTCTCGCTCTCGCTGGACGGGCTGGAGCTGCGCGTCAACGTGATGCGGGAGCTCTCGTCCATTCGGCCCGTCGAGCGGGAGTTCGTCACCAGGGAAGAGCTGGCGACGCTGCTTTTGGAGCTGTTCGAGGAGGACCGCGAGGAGATTCTGGGGGACCAGCTACTCTATGCAAGGATGGGAATCCTGGACGAGGGCGTCGACCTCTTCGACCTCCTGCTGAACCTCTACGGCGAGGGCGTCCTGGGGGTATACCGACCCGAGGAGGAGAAGTTCTACGTCGTCGGGGAGCAGGGCGAGTTCACCCCGGAGCAGGCGCGGACCTACGTCCACGAGTTCGTGCACGCGCTCCAGCAGCAGCACTACGACTTCGACACCGCCTTCGATGGACTCGAGGGCGACGCGGACGCCTCGGCCGCGCTGAGGGCCCTGGTGGAGGGCGACGCGAGGCTGACGGAGGCCGCCTACTCGTTCCAGCACATGGACGACGAGGAGCGCGCCGCGTCCGAGGGGGAGGCCAGCGAGGCGCTGATACGGGCCTACAGATCGTCGCCTCATGTCATCCAGCGGCAGTACCTGTTCCCGTATGTGGAGGGCATGGATTTCGCCATCTCCCTCTATCGCGAGGACGGGTGGAAGGCCATGGACAAGGCCCACGTCGACCTCCCTCAGTCCACGGAGCAGATACTCCACCCCGAGAAATACGTGGACAGGGACGAGCCCATGCAGGTCGATCTGCCGGACCTGGCGGAGGCGATGGGCGAGGGCTGGTCGCTGGTCAGGGAGGATACCTTCGGCGAGTTCCTGCTCCAGGCCTACTTCGAGTCGGCGATGTCTACGCCGCAGGCCACCGACGCGGCCGAGGGCTGGGGTGGGGACGCCTTTACCCTCCTGGAGGGGCCCGACGGCGATACGCTGCTGGTGCTCTCCATCCTGTGGGACACCGAGGCGGACGCGAGGGAGTTCACTGACACCTTCGTCGCCTTCACGCAGTTCCGCACGGGAGGTGAGTGGGAGGTGCTGGAGGATGGGGCGGGGGCTCGTTTGGCCCTCGCCGACCAGGCCATATTCATCGACCTGGAAGCGGCGGCGACCCTGGTGG
>CAZNWW010000949.1:0-1606 GCA_964576155.1 uncultured Myxococcales bacterium
GCTTGCGCCCTGAACAGATGTCCAGTATCCTGCATTCAGGAGGTTGGCCCATGCGACAACCCGAAGGAAAAACGCCTCGCCTCACAGCCCGCCAGCGCGCTGTGCTCGACTCCATACGCGATACGCTCCGCCGCGACGGGCGCCCCCCCACCCTTCGCGAAATCGGCGCAGAGGTCGGCATCCGTTCGACCAACGGGGTGAGTGACCACCTGAAAGCCCTGGAGGCGAAGGGTTATATAGATCGCGCCTCCGGGCGATCACGGGGCTTGCGAATCATCGATCCCAATGGTGGCCCCTCGACCCTACCCGTGACACGCCGGGTTCCCCTCCTGGGGCGTATCGCAGCTGGCCTCCCCATACATGCGGACGAGAACGTAGAGAGCGAGATGGACATCACCGAGGACTTCCCAGGCCTCGCTTCCCATCGGGAGTTATTCGCCCTTCGTGTCTCGGGCGAATCCATGATCGGCGATGGTATCTTCGACGGGGATCTCATTTTCGTGACCCCGACCAGCACGGCCTCGACCGGATCCATCGTGGTGGCGCTTATCGACGACGAGGCCACGGTCAAGCGCTACTACCCGGAGAACGGTAGGATTCGCCTCGAGGCTTCGAACCCGGAGATGGGCCCGATCTACGTCACCCGCGAGGAGGGTCGAACTGCCGTTATCCAGGGGATCGTCGTAGGTGTGTACCGCAAGATCTGATCCTGCGGGAGATCCTCGGCTATTTTCCCTTGTTTCTGAGGTCCGGCAGCTTCTTCAGCAGGTTGGCCACCTTGTACTGACTCACCGTGAAGACATCATTTCCGACCCGGGGGTGCTCCGGGACCTGGGCATAGTTCCCTCCGTCCGTCACCTCCTCGGACAGAAGGATGCTGAGATCGAAGCCGCTCTTCAATGTCAGGTTGACGCCGATGTCGAGTCGGGCGTCCTCGGGGCTCATGCCGTGCTTCACGCTCTTGATCGGGAGATCAGCGAGGGTTTGGAGGATGGCGTCCACTCCGACAGGATTGGAGATCTCCTCGGGTGCGGTGACCATCCAGACCCCGTCTTTTTTCTCAAGCGCCAGGACCTGGTCCGGATAGGCGATGCTCACGGAGATGATGTCCTCGGCCTCGATCTGGAAAACCCGCCTGTCTATCAACTCCTCCTTGGTCTTGCGTATCGCCTTGAGCGAGTAGTCCGCCAGTTGGAGCAGCTCTTCATTGTCGTTGAGGCGCGCCCAGTAACACTTCGAGGTCTTCTCATCCTTCTGCTCAACCTCGGCTCCGATATCCAGCTTGTAGGACAACGTTTCCTTTCGGTTCCAGGTGACGAAGCTGATGGAATAGGCCGGTTCATCAAGCCCTGTGCCCTCAAGAGGCCGCACGGCGAATTTCTGGGTGCGGAGGGCAGCTATCGCCGCGGTCAGGCGATTCGCATTTGCATCTGAGACGCGCTCCTCGTCCGTTGAACCGAAGAACCAATGCATATTGTTCCTCTCCAACAGGAGGAATCCCGGCGCCCCTGCAGTTCTCAGTTCCATCCGTACGATGTGTTCCTTGTCGAAGTCGAAGAGCCGCTTGTTCCGAAAATCGCCGAGACTTTTCATCAACGCCGTCGCC
>CAZNWW010000950.1:0-1605 GCA_964576155.1 uncultured Myxococcales bacterium
CAGGCCCCGAAGGGTCCCCTCCTCCACCACCGGGCCCCACCTCCCCTGCCCCTCCCACAGGAACGGGCCGCCTCTGAGAGTGAATCTTCCACCCACAAAGCGAACGGTGAACCGATCACCGAGCCCGACGATCTGCCCGGAAAGGACCCGGCGCTCCAGATAGCTGTGCAGGCTGGCCTCCACGAGACCGCCGCGCCGCCGCTGAAGGTGGTCGAGAAGCCCAAAATCGAGCTCGACGAGAAGGGGCGTATCACCGGCGCCATCCCCGATATGGCTCCCGACGTCACCTATCTCTTCGAGACAGACAACTTCGTGTGTCCCGGAGATTCGGTTATCCAGGGCTCCCGCCCTCCCAAGGGCCGGGAGCTGGGCTGCCGCCAGGGCGGCATGCTGGTCGGTCCCTTCATCGAGTGGTACGACAACGGGCAGCGTCGTGTCGAGAAGCTGTATGTGGTTGGGGTCAAGCAGGGCCCGGCCCGCCAGTGGTACCGAGACGGCTCCCTCCAAGCCATCCGGTACTTCAGGAAAAGTCGTCCCCACGGCCGCTATGCACGCTGGCACGTGAACGAGCGTATCGCCGAGAAGGGAGAGTACGATGCCGGTATGGAGGTCGGTCCCTGGACCGCATGGTATCCCAACACCCAGAAGGAGTCCGAGGGGATGTACGTCCTCGGCCGGAAGGAAGGCCCCTGGATCTACTGGTACCCCAACGGCCAGAAGAAGCGTGAGGGGAAGTATGACGCCGGACAGAAGACCGGCATCTGGATCTTCTGGTACCAGAACGGTCAACTCAAGAAGGAGGGGGAGTTCCGCAACGACTACCCCGCACACCGGCTCCGCATGTATGACGAGGACGGCGTCATCCTACAATAATCAGCATCTTTGTGTACTTCTTGCTGTGGGAGGGGCGACCACGCCCCGATATCGGCCCGTGGACGGGCCTCCCACACTTACCAACGCACTGATAGACAGGTCAGGCCGCCATCCAGTTTTCGAAACTCGCTCATCTCTACTTCGACTACGCTGTAGCCACGTTCGATCAGACGGTGGCGGGTGCGTTGGTATCCTGCGGGTACCAGGATCCTGTCGCGGATCCACAAGCAGTTGGCCGCGTAGCGCTCCTCTTCCGGGACCACGATGCGGTCGAAGCCATCGAACTCCGGGGCACCTGCGTAGTCCGAGGTCATGATAAGCGCGCCGGGGCCGATCGCGTTGATCCCGGTCTTCAGGTGGAGCCCACCCGGGACCGGGACCTCCACCGCGCGGTAGCCCAAGGACTCTGCGATACCGATGAGGCCTCGGGCACCAGGTCTGTCCGTGCGCGCAGACCGGCCGACGAAAACTGTCCCGTCGGCGACCAGGACGTCGCCGCCGTCCAGGTCCCCCCAGGGAAGCGGGATTCTATCCAGCTTCTCGGGGAGGGCGGCGACCACTGTGTCCACCTCACCACGCCTCGACGGCGCGCCGGGGCTGGCCAGGATCACCGCGTCGCCGAGGATGATCACTGGATCCTCCACGAAGGGACCATCAGGATGCTCGGCCGAGGGCGCCACACGCACGAGGGCGAGTCCCGCATCCTCCAAGGCCTCGCAGTATGCCGAATGC
>CAZNWW010000951.1:0-1600 GCA_964576155.1 uncultured Myxococcales bacterium
CATTCTGTGGTCCATGGGCAAGGACTCGACCGCGCTCCTCCACCTCTGTCGGAAGGCGTTCTTCGGCGAGACCCCGTTCCCGGTGATCCACATCGATACGACCTTCAAGCTACCGGAGATGTATGCGTTTCGGCGTGAGTTGACCGAGCGCTGGAGCCTGGATCTTTGTGTTGCGACCAACCAACCGGAGCTGGACGCGGGCATGGACTCGTCCCGCGGGGCCGAGTCCTGCTGCTCCGCTCTGAAGACGGAGCCGCTGAAACAGATCGTCGCCGAGCACGGCTTCGACGCCCTGCTCCTCGCCATCCGGAGGGATGAACACGGCGTCCGCGGGAAGGAGCGCGTATTCTCTCCGCGGGACGCGGACTCTCACTGGGACTACCTGCACCAGCCCCTGGAGATGTGGGACAGCGTCCCGGGGATCCCGGACCGTGGACATCTGCGGGTCCACCCGATGCTCCACTGGACCGAGGTTGACGTCTGGCGATACACCGGCGCCGAGGGGATCCCGGTCAACCCCCTGTACTTCTCGAAGGACGGCCGCCGATACCGGAGCCTGGGATGCGGCCCCTGCACCGTACCCGTGGAATCCACCGCGGCGACCATCCCGGAGATCGTGACAGAGCTGACCGAGACCAGGACCGCGGAGCGGGCCGGGCGGCTCCAGGACAAGGAGCGCGCGTTCGTCATGCAGAAGCTCCGCTCCATGGGCTACATGTGATGCGAGCACCGGCATGAACGCACAGCCGACCACCGCGCCGATCTCCACCGTCGTCATCGGTCACGTCGACCACGGAAAGTCCACCCTCATCGGGCGGCTCCTGTACGACTCCGGACGCCTCCCCCAGGAGCGCATCAGCGAGCTTCAGGCACGAGCCGAGCTCTACCGCCGGCGATTCGAGTTCTCCCATTTCCTCGACGCGTTCGAGGAGGAGATAGCTCAGGAGCGGACCATCGACACGGTCCGCGTCCTGTTCCACGCCGGGCGCACCTACGAGATCGCGGACGTCCCCGGGCACGCGGAGTTCACCCGGAACATGCTCACCGGCGCCGGGGATGCCCGGATCGCGATCCTCGTGGTCTCCGTCGTGGACGGGATCCAGCCCCAGACCCTCGAACATCTGCGCCTCGTGGACATGCTGGGGATCGAGCACCTGATCGGGGCCGTGACCAAGCTGGATCTCGCAGGCCAACAAGAGCAGGCGTACACAGCGCTCGTCGAAGAGTTGAGGCGGGTCCTCGCTGGCTTGGGATACACAAACCCCGTCATCGTGCCCGTGGTGCCCACCACGGGATTGAACGTCTCGAGCGGTTCCAAGGAGCTGTCCTGGTACGACGGCCCCTCGCTGGTCGAGGCTATGGACCTCACAGACCTCGCCCCTCGCAGCTTCCCGTTACGTTTCCTCGTCCAGGACACCTACGATCTCGAAGGCGGAGATATCCACGTCGGGCGTATGCTCTCGGGCCGGCTCCGCCCTGGCGAAAAGATGGTTTTCCAGTCCTCCGGAGTCGAGGGAACCGTTGTCGAAATCCGAGACGCCTCGGGCGCCGTCGAAGCGGCCACCTCAGGAGACTGCGTCGGCATCCGCCTGTCCAACCC
>CAZNWW010000952.1:0-1596 GCA_964576155.1 uncultured Myxococcales bacterium
TCGTCTTCGCGCGCCTCATCGTCGGTGGCGCCGACGAAGGGATCCACGGCTTCTCCGCGGCAGATTCTAGAGGAGGACGGAGCAGCGCGGGACCAAGGGGAGGAGAACGTCCCGCTTCAAGCTCGGCAGCCGGGTACCTGCGAACTCAGGGAATCGTGGTGATCGGGACCGGACTGTAGAAGAAGGGCGCTGTGAACTCCGAGCAGACCACAGCGCAGGCGGAGCGCGACGTCTTCGAGGTCACCCAGAGGCGCAGCGGCCGGCCCCCTACGTTGTTGAACGGAGCCCCCGGATCGGTCACATCGTAGAGCGGCAGGGCTCCTGTGGGCGTGTTGGTCCCCATCCAGAGGGCTTGCCCGTTCACGAAGTTCGCGGGCACCTTCGAATTCGTCGTGTGATTCTCGTTGGGCATAGCGAAGGTGGTGTACCAGGTCACGTCCCGGAAGGCTCCACCGTCGTACTTGATCAGCCCTCCAAACCAGTCCTGGTGGTAGTGCACCGTCGGAGCGCGGTCGAACGGAACGAAGGGCTTGAAGTCCCCATCGACGAGTCTCCAGGGATGCGTGTTGTGGTCGGTGACATCCTTGTTGACCTTCGCGATGAACAGGTCGAGGTAGTTCCCGAACGGGAAGACGATGTTCCACGGGCCGGCACGCTTCAGGTGGATGTTGTCCCAGCCCGGACTCGCATGGACCCCCGCGGTGACAACCGCATCGGTCCTCTCTTGAGGCATGGGGTTGACCTGGCTGAACAGGTGGCCGGGGAACAGGCTGGAGAGCCTTCCTCCCAGAGGTCCGTTGGTCCCAGCCAACCAGGGCGGAGGAACCCCGACCCCAGTCCAGGTGGCGTCCTGGACGAGCGTCGCGAAGGCCGACTTTTGACTCGGGCGGGTCAGCTTGGTCAAGGTCAGCTCGAAGTCCGTGACCTCGTAGGTCTCGTCCCCCTCACAGCAAATGTCGTTCGCTGGGTCGTAGTCAGCGTGCTCCGGGTCGTAGCGCTCCGGCGGAATGTCACACCACGGCTGGCCCGAGATGGGGTCAGTCCCGTCGTTCTGCGTGCAGAAGTCGACGACTTCCTGGCACGGCACACCATCTACTGGCTTGTCGTACCTCCAGGTCACCTTCGGGGCGAAGCCTCCGCGGAGGATCTGCCGGTTACCGAAGGCCGGGATATTGATCGCCGTGCCGGCGTAGAACGCCTTGGCGCGGTGTGGTGCCCGAAGGGTCAGAACACCCGGCAGGTTCTGAACCACCATCTTGCCCCCGCCCAGGCCCGGCTGGGCCTGGAGGTAGTTCGCCCGGTCGATCTCCGCGAAGCGCCGCTGGGCGTCCTCCTCACCGGTCGTTCCGGTGGGGGCCGCACAGGCAGTCCAGCTGCCGTCCGCATGCGCCTTCAGCGGCCCCGGGATGCAGCGCCCGCTCCTCAGCTTGTAGGTCGTGCCCCCGATGTCGACGTCCGCGACATAGCGCCACTCCTCCCACCAGGTGAAGGACGCGAGCTTTCCGGTGTGAACCCAGACCTGGACGATCGGTGAAATCATCCGCTGCCCACCAGCCGCACCGCGCACGAAGGCACGGACGTTCAGGCCATACCTCG
>CAZNWW010000953.1:0-1589 GCA_964576155.1 uncultured Myxococcales bacterium
TGACCGCGGCGATGAGCGTGCCGGTGTTGAGCGCTGCCTGGGGGTTGCCCCCCTCCTTGGTCTTCACGAAGAAGGTCCCGATGATGGACGCGCCGATGCCCACCGCCGCAATGACGAGGGGCAGGAAGATCAGGTTGAAGGGCTCTGCGCCGAGGCCCAGGGGGCCCAAGGCGTAGGCGCCTGCCCAGCCGAGAAGCATCGCCGAGATCATCGCGCCCACGTAAGATTCGAAGAGGTCCGCGCCCATGCCCGCAACGTCGCCGACGTTGTCGCCTACGTTGTCTGCGATGACCGCAGGGTTTCGAGGGTCGTCCTCGGGAATGCCGGCCTCGACTTTGCCCACGAGGTCCGCGCCCACGTCCGCGGCCTTGGTGTAGATGCCCCCGCCCACCCGGGCGAAGAGCGCGATGGAGCTGGCGCCGAGGCTGAAGCCCGCCAGGACGTTCAGGATCTGGTCCGACTCACCGAGGCCCATCAGGGTCCCGCCAAACAGGTCCTTGTAGGCGAAGAAGAGCAGGGAGAGGCCGAGAACCCCGAGGCCCGCTACGCTCATGCCCATGACCGAGCCACCCGCGAACGCTACCTTGAGACCGCCGATCAGGGAGGTCCGGCATGCCTGGGTGGTCCGGGTGTTGGACTGGGTGGCGACCTTCATGCCGAACCAGCCGGCGAGGGCGGAGAAGAACGCGCCGACGAGGAATGATACGGCGATGAGCCAGTGGGAGTTCTCGAGGCTCGCGTTGGCCGCGGCCAGGATCACCGCGACGATGAGCGCGAAGATCGCCAGGACCTTGTACTCCCGCCCGAGGAACGCCATGGCCCCCTCGGCGATGTCAGCCCCGATCTCCTTCATCCGGTCGGTGCCCTGGTCCTGCTTCTTGATCCACTGCGCCCGGATGAACGCAAAGATCAAAGCAAGGACGCCGGCGCCCGCCGCAATGAACAGGGGTGTCGAGTCCAATTCGAGTCCGGTAGCCAGCTGTACCACGCTCGGGTTCATTGCCTCTTTTTCCTCCCTCAGTTGAACCGATTCATCGCCTTGGAAAAACCATCATCCAGCCAGGTCGCCACTGCACCCGCAGCGCCCTTGATCGCCTCGTCCATGGCGACCTCCTCGTCCCGGGCGATTCGACCCAGCACACGGGAGGTCCCGTCTTCCCGTTCGGGGTGTCCGATTCCAATGCGCAAGCGCAGGAAATCGCGGGTGCCGAGGAGCTCGATTATCGAGCGAACCCCTCGATGCCCGCCGTCGCCACCCTTGAAGCGCAGCCGAAGCTGCCCGACGGGGAGATCCAGATCGTCATAGATCACCAGGAGGTCCTCGATAGGAACCTTGTAGAACCCGACGGCCCGCTGGACGGCGCGCCCGCTCAGGTTCATCCAGGTCTGGGGCTTCAGAAGCACCAGGCGATCACCTTTGCGTCGCCAGGTGCTCGCCCGTGAGAGGAACTTGTCCTCCCACGTCAGACCGCTCTCGATTGCCAAGTGATCAAGCACCATGAATCCGATATTGTGCCGGGTCCTCTGGTACTCGCGGCCCGGGTTTCCCAGGCCTACGATGACCTTCCAGCTCACTCGGAGTCGGTCTT
>CAZNWW010000954.1:0-1576 GCA_964576155.1 uncultured Myxococcales bacterium
TTTTCCTCGAAGGTCGGGACCTTCTCTTCCTTGGTCCAGGCCCCCCTCTCGCCCATGGGCAGGCCCCAGGGGTTGGACTTGTTCTCGAGGCCGCGGAGGGTGACGTTGAGCTCCTTGGGGTTGTTGCCCTCCATGAGCAGTAGGAACCGCCGCATCTCGACGATCCGGCTCACGTACTCGATCTGCTGCGGGCAGTTCTCCTCGCAGGAACCGCAGGTGGTACAGTCCCAGATAGCGTCCCATTGAGAGACGTCGATGAGGCTCTCCTCGGGCTCCCCTTCCTTCCTGCCCAGGAGGAAGGGCTCCACCACGGGCATGTAGTGCTTCTGCCGCTCGGTGAGGTCCTTGGGACGGAGGGTCTTGTCCGTGAGGGTCGTCGGGCAGTTGGTCATGCAGCGCCCGCATTCGGTGCAGGTGTAGATGTCCAGGATGTCCTTCCAGGTGTACTCCTCGATCTTGCCCGCGCCGAAGGTCTCCTGCTCCTCGATGTCCTTGATGGGACGGAGCGCCTTGCCTGGTCGGAGGTTCACGAAGAACACGTTCTGGATAACCGTGAGCACGTGCATGTGCTTTGAGTACGGCAGGTAGTTGATGAAGAAGAACAGCGCGCCGATGTGGAGCCAGTAGGATGTCCCCTCAATCATGTGCGCAGTCCCGGCGCCGATGCCCGCGCCCCTGAACATGGCAGCCACGAAGGCGCCGACGGGTGCCCATGATTCCTCGACCGTGCCCGGGGTGATCACGAACTTTGCGCCGTCCATGAGGAAGTCCGACAGCATGAGGAAGCCGATGAGGAAGAGCACCAGGTTGGCGTCCCACGAGAGGGAGATCCGCCAGGGCTTCAGGACGAACCGGCGGAAGAACGCGAAGCCGATCATCGTGAGGACCGCGAGCTCCGAGAGATCCTTGGCCAGGGTATAGACGTTCTCGAGGTCGCCCCAGAACCAGAAGACGGTCCACTCGGGGGAGAAGGCCTGCCCGACCAGGGAGATTGAGCGGAAGAGGGGGACCAGGAAGCCCCAGAAGATGCCCGCATGCATGAGGCCCGCGATGGGCTCCTTGAACATCTTCTTCTGCGCGATGGCGACGGTGAAGACCTCCTCCACCCGACGCCAGATCTGATCGAACCGTGTGTCATCCGGCTTGGCCTTGAGCATGACCAGGGTCTTCTTCCACGCTGACCATGCGAAGATACCCATGGTGGCGGCCAGCGCCACCAGCATCGCGATCGCCGTTGTCATCCCTTCCCTCCTGTTTGCCTGTATCCACGCTCCCAGACGGGGAGACCCAGCGTCAGGCACTTCTTGTGCCGATGACTCCGGGCGATCCCGTCGGGGATCTCGTCCATCTTCTCGTAGCCCTCGATATCCGCCATGATCCCGTCCATGCGCTCGACGTATGCCTCGACATCGCTGCGGAAGACGAGGACGCCGTCAGGGCGGAGCCGGCTACGGATCGTCTCGAGGAACGCGGGGGTCGAGACCCGCTTCCTGGCGTGCTTATTCTTCCACCATGGGTCCGGGAAGAGCAGGTAGCGGCCGTCGCCGAAGTAGACCGGGCCTTCGGTCCAGCGGGC
>CAZNWW010000955.1:0-1576 GCA_964576155.1 uncultured Myxococcales bacterium
CCGGACCCAGAGGTAGCCATCCCCGCCCGAGAAGCCACAGCCCCAGCGTCGGTGCGTGGCGTCGGCGTGCCGGGCGACCTGGCTCTTGACGCCGTCGAACGTGGACCGTCGCTTGGTGTTGCTCGGGAAGTCCCGTCGGACGAGGAGCTCCCCGGTGCCCAGTGGTCCGGGACCGTGTGTGTCGCGGGGAAGTCCGGACACCACGACGGTCTCTTGCTCTGCGTAGGCGATCAGGTGCGGCATGTGTTGCCTCCGTTCGTGTCGATGTGTCCGTTCTGGGGAGGAGAGGGTGAGTCGGCGTCGACGTCGCCCGCACACCGACCTCGCCTTCCCGTCCCGCTCGTGGTCCTGGGGGAGGGAGGGAGCGTGTACGCAGACGTTGGGCCGGCAACGACACGCTGGAATGACAGACAGAAAGGGGACGCCGCCAGGCTGTGACACCTGGGGACATCCTGAGGGGCACGCAGGAGAACCAGCGGGAGCCAGTCCTTCAGTTTGCGTGGAGTTACGTGGCCTCGTCGAGTCTGACGAGTGCGTCCCGCACCACGTCTCCGTGGCACGGCAGGGGGTGACACCAGCACACCAGCACCACCTCTTCGCCGGACCGGGCGAGGTCCAGGAGTCGGTGCATCTCGTCGTAGACGTCGCCCTGGTCGGCGTACTGTCGACGGAGCCAGGCGAGGTATCGGTCCAGCGTGGCGCCTGGGGCCTCGTGGGAGCCGACGCGGAACGGGTTCCCGAGTGGCGACGCGTCCCTTCCGGGCATCTTTCGCCCGATGTACACGCCCTCGTCGCCGTTCTTGACGTTGCCGATGCGGATCCTCATGCGGAGCTCCTTCGAGAAAGAGACCCCCAGACAGTAGCCCAGGAGGTCCCTGTCGTGTGTCAGCGAGCCATCTTCGCGGCGTAGAACTCGTCCCTCGCCTGCTTCAGCCAGTCGGGCATGTCCGACCCCTGTGTCGTCATCGGCTGCGTGGGACGCACGGCGTAGACGGGCTGCCCCGCCGGTTCCCCGATCTCGTAGGTGACCGGGGCCGGCTTCGGGGCGACCTGGATCGACGGGACGTCATCGCTCGCGACCCGAGCCTTCGCCTCCTCTGGGTCGAGGCCGGCGACGATCGTCCAGACCGTGTTCCCGTCGTCATCCGAGCTCGGGATGACCGTGGGGTTGTCCGGGGCGTTCTTCACGATCGCCCGGCAGAGGCTGCAGAACGAGTCGGGATACATCCCGCCCTTCAGCCAGGTGACCTTGACGCCATCGTCGATGCGGGTGAGTCCGCCCTTACGGACGGTGTTCCCCGTGTCCCACATCGCGT
The DNA here is from genome assembly GCA_964576155.1 of uncultured Myxococcales bacterium. Classification (GTDB taxonomy): domain Bacteria; phylum Myxococcota_A; class UBA9042; order CAIXZC01; family CAIXZC01; genus CAZNWW01. The sequence continues at coordinate 1,317 of CAZNWW010000955.1, forward strand.
AGGCCGCCTCGACCACCGCACGTTCCTCCGTCGTGGCCGTGTAGGCCGGGCGGAGGACGATGTTCCGCTTGGCGAGCCGCCGGTTGTCGTAGAACGTCCCGAAGGCGTCGAACGAGATCGCCCGCAGATCCGTCAGACGGACCTCCTTCACCTCCGCGACCAGCGCCCGCAGATCGTCCTGAGTCTTCATGCTCAGGGGCAGGGCCAGGAACATCGCCTGGCTCATCTTCTCTCCGCGGAAGGTGACCATGACGGTGCCT
>CAZNWW010000956.1:0-1565 GCA_964576155.1 uncultured Myxococcales bacterium
CAAGGAGTTCCGGATCCTGACGCCCTACACCTCGTTCCGGGTGCTCGAGAGCGACGCGGACCGCGAGCGCTTCGGCGTGAAGCGGCACTTCGAGGTGCGCGACGGCGAGGAGTTCTTCGCGGAAGGGCGCGCCCGGACGGATTTTGCGCTGTCCAGGAAGGCCATGAAGAAGGCCGCTACCTGGCGCACCCGGCTCCGCAAGCTGGTGCTCTCGTCCATGCGGGAATGGGACGGGACCTCGCCATGCTCCAGGATGTGAGTCTGCGGTACCCGGCCGGGAGCATGGGTTGGGGTCTCCGCGGGGGCCGCGGGTCCAGCAGCTGGAGTGGCTTGGACTTCGGAGTAGCAGGCGGCGGGATGTACTTCAACTATGAATTCGGCGGGGACGCCCAGGGCCTCAACGAGCGGTTCGATGGCATCGAGGAGGCCGAGTCCACGTTCTCCAGTGGGCGGATTTCGCGCGAGGTGTCGAAGCGGGAGATGGGGGACTACGAGGCGATGAACATGCCCTCCCCGGAGATGGCAGTCAATTTACCTGTGGTCGCCGACGGACCGATGCTCGAGATGGATCGGTGGGAGGACTCCGGCGTCTGAAAACGCGCATCTGGCTGTGGCCGGCGCACTCCTCGAACTCGATGGCCCCTCACCCCTCCAGGACTGGATCACCTTGGAGGTCGCGTACCACGAGATCCTGGGCGGCAAGCCCGTCGGACCAATCGCCGTCCGTATCGGTGGTATGCTCGATCGAAAGGAACTCCGATTCCCGAAGGAAGACCGGGCTGCACAGGCCCTGCGGGAACGACTGGTGGTCACCCTCGAGTACCTCGCCACCCGGCGTGACGCGGATCCGGCTCTGGCCGAGGCCTATGCCGGGCTCGGGGATACGGCGAAGGCCGTGGACGCGGCCGCCGGGGCCGTGGTCGCCTGGGGTCGGAACCAATCCCAGCGTCAGGCAGCGCTCGGCACCTTGACGCGGGTCCTCGAATCCGCCCCGGACCTCGCCGACTACATGCGGATCTTCGAGCGGGAGGTCGAAGAGTCCGGGCTGGAGAATCCCACGGTCCGCCGGACCCTCGGGAAGGCCCTGATGGCAAAGAACAAGGACACGGCAGCGCTTCGCCAGTTCGAGATGGCCATCGAGGTCTCCCGCTGGGATCCGGGCCTCTGGGACGCGGTGGTCGAGATCCACAAACGCGGCGGTCGGTTCACCGAGGCCGCGGCGGCGCGCCTCGGCGCGTGCCGTGCCCGTCCTGTGGAGTTTGCTTGTTGGGGCGAGGCCGCTGTCCTGTTCGCCAAGGCGGGAGACGACGCCGCAGCGGAGCGCGCGCGCACCAACATCGTCGAATCTGCGCCGGACGAAGCCGACGCACACGAGGCCCTCGCCCGTGCCCTCCAGGACGAGGGCCGGTGGCTGGATGCGATGGGGCGTTGGGGCCAGGTGACCCGTCTCCGCAAGGGGACCCCCGGTGGTTGGCTCGGGATGGCTGGTGCCGCAGTGGAGGCGAAGATCTGGGACAAGGCCGAGCGCGCCGTGGATCACATCCTCTCCAGGACATGGCCGCCGA
>CAZNWW010000957.1:0-1564 GCA_964576155.1 uncultured Myxococcales bacterium
TCCCCCAGCGTGGGAGGAGGTGAGCTTCGATGTCCAGGATCGTCTGTACCCGCGTCGCCTGCCTGCGGCTCCCGTGGTTCCCGATCGACGTCCTCCGCCGTGCCGGCCACGTCGCGAAGGGTTCGCCGGCCTCCCGACCCACGGGAACGGCTCCGAACGCGCTCCCGATGGCGGTGGTGAGGGGTCAGGGGAGCCGTGCGCGGGTGGAGCACATCGATCCGGCGGGGCGCGCCCTGGGCCTGATCCCCGGGATGAGCCCGAGCCGGGCCCGAGCTCTGGTGGCGAACGTCCAGCTGATCCCGTGGGACGCCTCCGCTGACGCGCTGATCCGGGACGCGACCGAGGCGCTGACGCGCGCCTTGGAGCTGATCACGCCTCGCCACACGGTGGTCGCACCGGGGCGTTGGTGGCTCGAGCCCTTCGCCCGCTCCGAAGTCGGGAGAAGCACGGCGCCGACCACGACTTCGGCGACACCCAGACGGGCCCTCTCGCCCGACCGTCGCGCGCGCGAGGAGGTCTTTGCGCGGCGGGTGCTCGACTGCGTCGAAGAGCAGGGGTTTACGGGGGCGCGGGTGGGCATCGCGGACGGACCTGTGGCGGCCACGGCGGCTACGCGGGTCGGGGGCAGCGCGGTGCAGTGGATCGCCCCGGGTGACGACGCCTGTTATCTCGCCGGTCTCCCCGTCGCGGCGCTCCCCCTCAGCGAGCGGACCTTGGGCCTCCTGGGCGATCTGGGCCTCCGCACGATCGGCGCGCTCCAGACGATCCCCCCCCAGACGCTCGAGGCGCGCTTCGGCCCCGAGGGGCGACGCGCATGGCAGATCGCCTGCGGCCAGGATCCACGCCGTCCGCGAACACCGCCGCATCACGTGACCGCCCGCATCGTCCTGTCGCTCCTCGAGGGCTGCGAGGAGGTCGAGCCGCTCCTCTTCGTCCTGCGCCCCGCGTTGGAGCAGCTGGTCGCAGCGCAAGCGCACACCGGCCAGTCCATCGCCCGGCTGGGCCTCACCCTGGAGCCCGCCTGGGGCCCTCTGTGCGAGCTGGTGATCACCCCCTCGCGAGCGGTCTCCGACCCTCGCCTCCTGCTCGAGCTCGTCCGCCTACGCCTCTACGAAGACCTCCCCGCCGAGCCCGCCTTCGGCCCGGTGGTGACCCTCGTCCTCGAGGCGCTCCGCGCAACCCCGCAACGACCTCGACAGACCGATCTCTTCACCACCTCGATCCGGACGACCCGCGACGCCGAGGGAGCCCTGGTGCGGCTCACCGGGCGCCTGGGCGGAGGCGCGATCGCTGCGCCCGTGGCGCACGACGAACGACGCACCCACGTCGCTTCCGCCCACTCCCGAGCAGTCCATCAAGTGCACCCCGATGCAGTGGCTTGTCTGCGCCTGCTGCCCTCGCCACGCGCCCTCGACAGCCTCATCGAGCGCCCCGCACAGATCGTGCTCGGGGACCAGACGCTGCACCCCGCCCGGTGGCACGGACCCGAGCGCCTCTCCGGCCACTGGTGGAGGGGGCGCTACGACCGGGACTACTACTGGGTGAGCACGCGGGAGGGCTGGGC
>CAZNWW010000958.1:0-1547 GCA_964576155.1 uncultured Myxococcales bacterium
CTATGAGCAGAGAGCCCACGAGCCCGGGCGCATGGACGACCGCAACCGCGTCCAGGTCCGAGATCCCGATGCCCGCACTCGACAGGGCCTCCTTGACGACGGGAAGCATCGCGGCGAGGTGCGCGCGGCAGGCGATCTCAGGCACCACCCCGCCATAGGGCAGGTGGAGTTCGTCCTGGGAGGCGACGATGCTCGACAGGGGCTCCTTCCCGTCCCGCACCACCGCGGCGGCGGTTTCATCGCACGAGGTCTCGATTCCGAGGATCAGCATGGGTAGCGCCCAACTGCGAGCAAGAGCCGAAAGCGGCTCACTGCGCCACGGGACGGCCTGCGCCCGCTCCGGAACAAGCGCCTCCTATTGGCCGATGTTATTCCCCGTGCCGGCAACCTGCCAGCGGAGAATGTTGACGGCGGCCTGGAGTTGGTAGTCGATCCGCCGCTCGCGCCGGGTCTCTTCCCCTCCCCCCGGTTTCGGCGCCTCGTCCTTGTCCTTATCGTTGTCCGCTTGATCCGAAGGGCCCTCGCCGATAAGACCCAGGAGCGGGTCGTGGCCTCGAAGCTTGTCTTCCCTTTCCTGATTCCTCAGGGCGACTCGGTGTTCGGGAGACATGGGCACGATGATATCGGGCGTGATTCCCTTGCGGTCCTCGATCGGCTTGTCCGCCGGCGTGTAGTACCTCGCCGTCGTCAGCTTCAGGACCTGGCCGTTCGCGAGGGGGATGAGGTTCTGCACGGAGCCCTTCCCGTACGTACGCGAGCCCAGGAGGAGAGCCCGCCTGTTGTCGCGGAGAGCAGCGGCGACAATCTCCGATGCGCTCGCGGAGCCTCCGTTGACGAGGACCACAAGCGGGATCGCCTCGAGATAGTGGTTGTCATCCCTGGCTCTGTAGACTTTCGCAAATTCAGGATGCCGCGGCTTGATCGAGACGATGATGCCTTTCTCGAGAAAGACGTCGCTCATCTCGACGGCCTTGTCCAGCAGACCCCCAGGATTCTGGCGCAGATCGAGGATGACACCCTTCATTCCCTCCTCGCGCATCTCGCGGAGACCGCGACGCAAATCAACGACGGCCCTCGCGTTGAAGGAGCTGACACGGAGGAGGCCGATGCCTCTGACCGGATCGATCATCTTGTGGTCCGCCGCGGACGGCTTGATCAGGGCGCGGGTGATGGTGATCTTGGTGTCCACGGGACTCCTCAGATGGCGCACCGTGAGCACCACGGCCGTCCCGACCTTGCCCCTGAGAATGCTCACGGCCTGCGTCAGGTCCATCCCTTCCGTGGACTTCCCGTCGACCTCGAGGATGCGATCTCCCGCCATGACCCCGGCGTCGTAAGCCGGCGTGTGGCGGATGGGCGAGACGACCGTGAGAATGCCGTCGTTCGTCGTAATCTCTATGCCAAGTCCGCCGAACTGCCCTTCCGTGTCCTGGGAAAAGGTCACCGTCTGCACCGGGTCGAAATACTGCGAGTACGGGTCAAGCGTACTCAGCATCCCGCGATAGGCCCCCTTGAAGAGATCTTTGGTCTCCACCTCTTTGACGTAG
>CAZNWW010000959.1:0-1542 GCA_964576155.1 uncultured Myxococcales bacterium
TTCTTTGCCGAGCTGCACCTTCTGGATGTCCTCCCAGAATCCGAAGGCCTCGGTCGGATCCTGACTGATCATCTTCATCATCTTGCCCTTCACCGTCTTGACGTCCTCGTGAAAGGCTCCCTCCATCTCTGCACGCAGGCCGTCGACCTCGAGCTTGGCCTTGGTCATGAGCACCTCACGCCGGGCCTCGGCCTCCTGCTCCTCCTGAGCACGGATCTTGGAGAATTCCACCTTCATCTTCTCGGATTCGGGGATCTTGTCCATCCCTGCCTTGCCGCCGGTGAATCGGGCGACCCATACGTACTGGTCGTCGGTGATTGACATCTACTTGCTCCAAGATCTCGTCATGAACGTGGGACTTCAGTCGCCTGCGGCGAGGAGGATGACCTTCTCGACGTCGGTGAGCGCCTTGCCGATGAAGTGGTGGCCATCGAAGGCGGCGCCGTCGAACGGGTTGTCGAAGAGGTTGCGAACCCGCTCCTCGTCGAGGTGGTTGCGTTGCTCCCGCACGAGCACGAGACCCTCCTCTCTCACCTTGCGCTTGTCCTTGCTCGAGACGCCCTTGGCGGTGAGCTTGGCCGCCACGCTGTCGAACAGGTCGCTGTGGAAGTGCGAGGACAGCGCCTTCTGTACGTCCTGGATCGCCTTGCTGTCGTCGTCGCGATCCTCCTTTGCGAGGGCGCCCGAGATGGCCACACAGGCCTTGTCGACGCTGGCACGGTAGCTGCTCACCGCTGCACGCCAGACCTTGGGGACCATTGCGATGGCCGCAGTGTCCGCGGCGCCTTGCCCGTTGGGGAAGCGCTCGTAGAACGCAGCCCGCTCCTCAGCCAGGTCGAGCTGGAAGTCGGCCATGTCATAGTCACCCTTTTTGGCTGCAGACTTTGCCATCTTGCGGAGCTGGCGCACCTCTTTGAGCTGGACGGGTGTCTTGACGTGGAGGAACTCTCCCGTGCGCGCCATCACGCCTTCCTTTCCATGGATCAGGTCCTCGAGGGGTTTCAGGGTCTCTCGCTCGAAGGCTTCGATCCGGGCGTTCCATTTCTCCTCCTGCATCTTGGACTTCGCCACGGAGTCGGCGTGGGCCTGGCTGTCCACCGCCAGCTTGGATCCGTCGAGGGTCCGGTCGAATGCTGTCTGTATTCGGGCCATCTCAGCTTGGGCCGTCTCGATGTCCCCTTCGGCGTCGATAATCCTGCGCGCCGTTGCCAGTTCACTCGAGAGCTGGTCGGCGTAATCGGGGAAGTCTCGAAAGCGCTTCTTGCGCTGGGCCTTCAACTCTTTGGCGAGGTGGTTGTAGGTGTGGATGAGGTCCTTCTGAATCGGGATCTCCGCGGCGGCCTGCTTCGACAGATTCTGGTATTCCGTCACCCATTCAGTGAGTTTGTTCTGGGTTTTTGAGATGAGCTCTGTACCGACGTCGGACTGGATACCATTCAGCGTCTTGACCAGCTTGGACCCGGCGGCCGGATAGCGGCTGGTCAGGGGTTTGTCCTTCTTGATGCGCCTCTGCTCCGACTTGATCTGGTCGAGGATTCCCGT
>CAZNWW010000960.1:0-1537 GCA_964576155.1 uncultured Myxococcales bacterium
CGTCGTCGCCATGCCGTGCAACGACGGAAACCTCTGCACCGACGACTCCTGCGAGCCGGCGAGCGGCTGTGTCAGCTCAAACAACACGGCGCCGTGCAATGACGGGAACCCCTGCACGACGGGTGACGTCTGTGCTGCGGGGGTCTGCGCCGGGGCCGGCACGAAGAACTGCGATGATGGGAACCTCTGTACCGATGACTCCTGCGATGCCGACGGGGGCTGTGTGCACGCAGCCAATACAGATGCTTGTAACGACGGGAACCCGTGCACCACCGAGGATCACTGCGCGTCCGGTGGCTGCGTGGGCGGCGGCGCCCTGGAGTGCAACGACGGGAACCCCTGCACCGACGACTCCTGCTCCACAGCGGTGGGGTGCGTGTTCGCCGCGACCGATGCACCCTGCAGCGATGGCGATGCGTGCACCCTCGGCGATGTCTGCGAAGACAGCGCCTGTGTGAGCACCGGAATCCTCTCCTGCGACGACGGCAATCCCTGCACCGACGAGACGTGCGATCCCCAGAGCGGGTGCTCATTCACCAGCAACACCGAGGCCTGCGACGACGGCAACGCGTGTACAGAAGTGGACATCTGCGGAGCGGGAGCCTGCGTGGGTACGGGGATCAGCGATTGTAACGACGGCAACCTCTGCACCGACGACTCCTGCGACCCCGCCGAGGGCTGCGTCCACGGCTTCAACACGGTGCCGTGCAATGACGGCGACGCCTGCACCCTCGGGGACAGCTGTGCGGATGGCGCCTGCGTGGCGGAGACCTTGACCTGTGACGATGGAAACCCCTGCACCGACGACGGCTGTGACGGGGACTCCGGCTGCGTCTACACGCCCAACGACACGTCTTGCGACGACGGCAACGCGTGCACCGAGGTGGACGCCTGCGTAGCGGGCACCTGCGTCGGGTCCACCGCGCCGGACTGTAACGACGGCAACCTCTGCACCGACGACTCCTGCGATCCGGTCACGGGGTGTGTACACGGGCTCAACACTGCGCCCTGTGATGATGGGGATGTCTGTACCCTCGGTGACGCCTGTAACCTGGGCGCCTGCCAGGGCGGGGGTGTGTCGTTGCCGTGCAATGACGGGAACCTCTGCACCGACGACTCCTGCGATCCTGTATCGGGCTGCAAGTTCATACCGAACTCCGTGGGCTGTACCGATGGCAACGCCTGCACGACTGGCGACACCTGCACAGGCGGTGTGTGTGCTGCGACCGGCATCCTGGATTGCGACGACGGGGACATCTGCACCAACGACCTCTGTGATATCGGCGCCGGGTGTCTCCACCCCAACAACTCCGCACCTTGCGACGACGGGAATTTGTGCACCATCGCGGACGCCTGCGCGGCGGGAACCTGCCAGGGGGGAGCGCCCCTGAACTGCGCGGACGACAACGTCTGCACCGACGACGTCTGCAGCCCCCAGACCGGATGCGTCCACACAAACAACGCCGCCAACTGTGACGACAACAACGTCTGCACCCTGGGAGACGCCTGCGCCGCCGGCGAATGCCAGCCCGGCGGT
>CAZNWW010000961.1:0-1535 GCA_964576155.1 uncultured Myxococcales bacterium
CGAGGGAGGCCATGGTGTAGAGGTCACGCTCCCGGCTGTATGGATGGAGGTTGAAGAGGCGCTCGTAGTACTTGGAGTAGGTGGGTGAGAACTTACGCAGCGCGCAGACGATGATCCCGTACTCGAATTCAGGCTTCCCGTCCACGGTGATGGCCGTGGACTGGTTGTACTCGGCCTTCGCCCGCCGGAGCCCCATGTCCACGGAGAGCAGCACCGAGGCGATGTCCTGTTTTGTGTTGATGTGGAGCTGTGGGGCGAAGCGCACCTCGATATAGCAGACGCCCTCGTTGATGTTGTCCCAGGCCAGCTCGTACGCGACGCGTTCCAGAGCCTCGGGGGTCTGCATCACCGCTGTGGTGAACACGAACGGGTAGAGATACTCCCCGAGATTCTGGTACGAGCCCTTGAAGACCTCGTTCCTCAACTCCTCAGGGGTGTATGCGGGCATCTCGACCTCATTCTCACGCGCCAGATCTATCAGCGTGTCGAGGCGCAGAGAGCCATCCAGATGGAGGTGGAGATCGGTCTTGGGGATGGCGCCGATATAGGCCGGGTCGAGGATGTATGATTCATTGGCCATGTTCCCTCCTTGGGGCTTGTGGCTCAGAAGGCGAGGCTCCCGTTGAGATACGGGTTGTCGCGCTTCTCCCGCTCTATGGTCGTCGCGGGGCCGTGCCCGGAGTACACCGGTGTCTCAGGCGGGAGCTCCTGGATCCGCTCGAGGCTCGAACGCATCTTTGTGATGTTTCCGCCCCATAGATCGGTTCGCCCGATGGAGCCTGCGAACAGGAGATCTCCTGAAGCGAGGAGAGTCTCATCGCCCTCGGAGAACAGGAAACAAACGTGCCCGGGCGAATGTCCGGGGGTGTGGATGCAGCGCACCGACAGGCCGCCGAAGGTGAGCTCTTCCTTCTGGTCGAGATCCTCGTCGATGACCGGGGGCTGGACGACGCGGATGCCGAACAGCTGGCATTGGGACGGAACCATATCGAGGACTTCCCGGTCCCCGGAGTGCACATGGATACTGGCACCGGTGGCCCCGGCGACCTCCGCTGCCGCACCCACATGATCGATGTGCCCATGGGTCAACAACACCGCAGCGATCTTCACCCCAGCTCCATCTACGAGCTTGAGGATACGCTGCGGATCGTCTCCAGGATCAACGATAACGCCGGTCTGCCCGGCCCCGTCAGTGATGAGCCATGTGTTGCTCTGAAAGGGTCCGACGACGATGCCCTCAATCTTCATGATAACCCGGCCTCCAGCTTCGGTTTCAGCGGGTTACGGTAACTCTACACACGCGCGAAGTCAATGTCAGGCCCCCGCCGACCCAGGCACGATCCAAAGTCAGCGGGACAAGACCTGGTCAAGAGGTAGTACTCGCCGAAGGACGCGGTAGGTCCATACACGGAGAGCAGGAGGCCCCGCTACACTGTTCTCCGCGTCTGTCGTCGCACGCCCCTGTTTATCCAGCCGGAGTAGGAGGACGGAGTCGGGCACACCTGGGGGTCACCACCCGCCCGGGTGGTCAGATC
>CAZNWW010000962.1:0-1533 GCA_964576155.1 uncultured Myxococcales bacterium
CTCTCCCCGGTTATCAGCACCGTGGAGTTGAAGGGCGCTACCTTCAGGATCAGGGAGAAGACCTGGTGCATCGGCGGGCTGCGCCCGATGATCTCGCCGAAGTGGTCTGCCTCGGCGAGAGCCTGCTCGAGCTGGACGAGCTTGCGCCGCAGGCGCTCCCGCTCCTCTAGCTTCGTGAGGACCAGGAGGATCTCCTCCTTGTGCGCCGGCTTGCTGATGTAGTCGTAGGCGCCGCTGCGGATTGCCTCGAACGCGGTGTCGATGTTCCCGTACGCGGACATGACGATCACCGGCGTTACCGAGCCGCGCTTGCTCAGCTCTCCCAGGAGCTCGATGCCTGTCATTCCGGGCATCATCACGTCGGAGAAGATCAGATCGAAGTTGGTGGTCTCCAGCAGGCGAAGGGCCGCCGGGGCGTCTTCTGCAGTGGTCACCTCGAAGCCCTCCCGACCGAGCTGCATCGCCATCATGTCCCGGTAGGATTCTTCGTCGTCCACGACCAGGATCGTGTGGATAGTGCGTTGGTCGTCAGCCATGGGTCTCCTTTGCAGGCAGCTCCAGGGTGAAGGTCGTGCCCTCCCCCGGGACGCTCCGAACCGAGATGCCGCCATTGTAACGCTGGATGATCTGGTGCGCCATGAAGAGGCCCAAGCCCGTGCCTCGGCCGGGGTCCTTGGTCGTGTAGAAAGGATCGAAGATCCGCTCCAGGATCTCCGGATCGATCCCGGGGCCCGTGTCGCGAACCGAGATCTCTATGCGCGGCCCCACCGGGGCGACGCTTACCGTCACCTCGCCCGGCTCACCCTCCATGGCGTCCGCAGCGTTGAGCAGGAGGTTCACCAGGATCTGTTTGAGACGGCTGGGCGGAATGTCGGTGCGCAGCAGATCCGGCGGCGCCGAGACATCGGCCGTCACGTGTCGGAACCGCTTCTGTGGGCTGAGGAGGTTGAGGACCTCCTTCGCTGCGATGGCGGGGATGCAGCCCTCCTCCTCGTCCACCGCCGGCCGGGCGAAGTTCAGCATGTCCCGGATGGTGCGGTCGATACGCCTCGTGGCCTGGGTCATCTTCGCCACGACGTCCAGGGTCGGCTCGTCCTTCACGTCGTCGGCCATCATCTCCAGGTAGCCGAGGATGATGCCCACAGGGTTGCCGATCTCGTGGGCCACCCCCGCCGCGAGGCTCCCCACGGAGGCCAGGGTCTCGCTGCGCACGAGCTGCTCCTTGGCCACGGTGAGCTTGCGGTTCATCTCCTCGAGCTCGGCGAGCTGGTCTGTGATGCGGCTGCGGTCCTCCGCCAGGCGCCGGGCCATGGAGCCCAGCGCCCGTCCCATGATCCCCAGCTCGTCCTCCCGACCGGCGAGGACCTTGTCGAGGCCCCGCGGCTCGCCCCCGATGGAGATGCGCTCGGCGAGGCCCGTGACCTGTTGCATGGGACGGATCACCCAGCGTCGGAGGATGAGGTGGCCCATCAGGCCCACGAGGAGCCACGAGAGCACGGCAACGAGGACCAGCACGGAGGTGAGGTTCTTCCT
>CAZNWW010000963.1:0-1532 GCA_964576155.1 uncultured Myxococcales bacterium
TTCATGCAGAGCAACATGATGTCCTCCCGGTTCCTGCCCCACCTGGACCGACCCATCGGGACCTTCGCTATGAGCCCCCCCAACGCCATGGGCCTCGTGCTCCACTCCGACCCTTGGGAGGACAGGGTCAGTATCGAGCTCGGCGTCTTCAACGGGCTGCACCAGAACGAGCATTTCTGGAAGGGCTATGACGGCGTGGGCGTCAGCCTGGGCAACCGGTTCGAGGGTCTGTCCTTTGCCGGACGCTGCGACGTTCAGTACGGCCAGTGGAACAATGAGCTCAACGAGCCCCTGGGGCCCCTCTCCCCTGACCTGGCCGACTCCGGCCACACCCAAGGTGTACGGTTCGGGGTGGGAGTCAACGGGTTCTACAACAATGGCAAGACCATCGGCACCCGGGGGGTCTCGGGCTATGCGCACCTCAAGGCCTACGGTCTGCATGTCTTCACGGAGTTCTCCCAGGACCACGCGGAGCCCAAGGACAAGCCCACCACACCCGGCACCATGTCCATAGAGGCCACCCGGCGGGTGTTCAACGCATCCCTCGGCTACGTGTTCCTGAAGAACATGCTGGGCCTCGCAGTCCGGACCGAATGGATCGACGGGGACATCGATATCGACAACGAGGAAGACCAGTGGCTCATCGGCGGGACCCTCACCTGGTACGCGCTCGGTGACTACCTGAAATTCCAGGTGGAGTACATGCACCGGACCGAACTCCACGGCACCTCCGTGGCCAACGACTGGGCCATCTTCGGGGCGCAGCTCCATTTCTAGGAGGACCGGTATGCGAAGCCATATCTTCGGAGCACGCGGCCTCCTGGCAGCCATCTCGGTCCTGGTGGTCTTCGGGGGGTGCAGCGACACCACCCCGGAAGACACCGACGCGGACCGGATGCTCGTCGCTAAGCGAATCGACAGCCAACGGGAGCTCATCGGCGGCCCGTCGGCCAGGGGCAAGGTCGGGGACCTCCTGATCCGGAACGACCAGGTCCGCTTCATCATCGCGGGCAAGGGCCAGGCATGGCAGGGCGGCGTCTTCGGCGGCACCCTCCTGGACGCGGATCTCGTGCGTGATGGGTTCGAGACCCAGTACGGCAACGGCTACGACGCGTTCGGCGAGACCTTCCCCCTGGTCAACCTCATCGAGACCAACCCGGAGCTGGACGGGCGAAGGCTCGCGTTCACCGACGAGGGCCTCTCCCTGGTGGCGGTACCATCGAGCATCGAGGTGCTCAAGGACGGAAGCGACGGCCAGGAGGCCATTGTCCGGGTTTCCGGACGGGCGGGCTACATCTTCGAGATGCTGAAGTTCCTGAACAAGGACTTCCTCATGAGCTTCGTCTCTGAACCCATGGAGATCGCCGGACTCCCGCCCCTGCCCGTGGACGAGCTCATCGACATGTTCCTCGGGGTCAACATCTACGCGCTGCTCAACCGCCTCCAGGTGGACTTCGTGTTCACCAACGACTACATCCTGCATCCCCGGGAGCGGTACCTGACCATCCGCACCACGGTGGTCACCGCACCGC
>CAZNWW010000964.1:0-1531 GCA_964576155.1 uncultured Myxococcales bacterium
CCCGCGGGAGTCGGGGCTGAAGCCCCTCCCACAGCACCGGTGACGGGGACGATTTCATAGAGCGCGGTGACCGTATGTCCTGCGCCCAGCTCCCCTGCGTCCTTGGTGTCGTCCGCGAAGTCCTCCTTGGCCAGGAGGCGGTTCTCGTACCCGATGAGCCGGTACTCGACGACCTTGGCGGGATTGAACTCCACCTGGATCTTCACGTCCTTGGCGATGGCCAGGAGGGTCCCGCCCATCTCGGTAACCAGGACCTTTTTCGCCTCTTTGACGCTGTCGATGTAGGCGTAGTTGCCGTTGCCTTTGTCTGCGAGGGCCTCCATTCGGGAGCCCTTGTAGTTGCCCCTGCCGAAGCCGAGCACGGTCAGGAAGATGCCGTCCTTGCGCCTCTCCTCGACCATGCGGGTCAACGCACCAGTGCTGGATGCGCCCACGTTGAAGTCGCCGTCCGTGGCCAGGATCACGCGGTTGTTGCCGCCCTCGATGAAGTTCTCCTTCGCGATCTTGTAGGCCAGCTTGATTCCAGCGCCGCCCGCGGTGGACCCCCCGGCCCGCAGTCGCTCGATGGCCTCGAGGATCTTCGGCTTCTCGTTTCCATCGGTGGAGGGCAGCACCACGCCCGCAGCGCCCGCGTACACCACGATAGCGACACGGTCGTCTGCGCGGAGGTTGTCCACCAGGAGGCGGAACGCTTTTTTCAGTAAGGGCAGCTTCTCGCCGCGATTCATGGATCCGGAGACGTCCATGAGGAAGACCAGGTTGCTCTTCGGCATCTCCGAGGTGTCCACCTTGCGGCCCTGGAGGCCGACCATGAGGATGTGGTGCTTCGGTGCCCAGGGACACGCGGCCAGCTCCGTGGTGACGGAGAACGGGGTCTCACCGGTGGGATCCGGGTAGTCATAGGTGAAGTAGTTCACCAGCTCCTCGATGCGCACCGCGTCCTTCGGGGGGAGCCGACCCTCACGAAGGAATCGCCGAACGTTGCTGTAGGACGCAGTGTCGACGTCGATGCTGAAGGTCGAGAGGGGGTTGTCGACGGCCTTCTTGAAGGTGTTTTCGTCGATCCTGGCGTACTCCTCGGTGTTGTGCTTGTTGTCGGCGTGGTCTTTCCCGGCCACGCGCCTCTGGTCCACGATGCCGCGGGTGCGCCGTCCTTTCAGCTTCTTCCTAGGGCCGGTTATCGCCTGGCTATTCCCTCCGCCGATGCCGCCGGCGCCTGTCCTGACGCTCACGGCCGAGAGGCCGTCCAGGCTGGCCCCCAAGTCGGCGCTGTCGCCGCCGCGGACAACCCCGCCCGTGGTCCCGACCAGCGCAGCGGAGCTTTTGTCCGCGACGACCCTGGAGAGCACTTCGGTCTGCTCCTCGTTCTTGCGATCCGTTTCTGAAGCCGTCTTGTCCTCGCGCTCCTCCCCGGCCACCTCGGCGACCTCGGTGAGGGTCGGGGCCGCCTCCGGCTGAGCCTGGTCTTTCTCCGGCTCCGGCGCATCCTGTGCGGGCTCGGGGACAGGCTCCGGCGTGGGCTTCACGGGTT
>CAZNWW010000965.1:0-1530 GCA_964576155.1 uncultured Myxococcales bacterium
TGGCCCGCGTGCTGGTGGCGTTTTGCCAGTACGAGTCCTGCGGCAAGTGCTTCCCTTGCCGGCTCGGCATGACCAACCTGCTCGAATTCGTCGAGCGCATCGCGCGCTACGAGGGAAGGCCGGGTGACCTGGAGATGATAGACCAGGTCGGCGAGACCATGGCCGCTGGGTCGCTCTGCTTCCACGGCCAGCTCGGCGTCAACCCCATAAATTCCGCTATACAGAACTTTCCCGAGGACTTTCGCTTGCACCTCGAAGAGGGTCGATGCCCCACGGGAAGCTGTGACCGGCCGGTGCTCGTCCCTGGGAACACCCGGCCATACTCGGAGGACTTCCAGCCGGGACTGGTCCCGCTTACGGTGGGATAGACCTGGGCGGGCTGCACAACGGGAGACTACATGGCAGATTACGTCAAGCTGACGATCGACGGGAACGAGGTCACGGCGACCCCTGGCACAAATGTGCTCCAGGTCGCCATGGACGCTGGCCTGTATATCCCCTACCTGTGCTACTACCCCGGCATGAAGGCCTTCGGCGCCTGCCGCATGTGCGTCGTCGAGTTCGAGGAGGGCGGTCCCCCGGGCCAGCAGGCTTCCTGCACGGTCCCCGTAGCGGACGGGATGGTGGTCAACACCAAGTCCGAAGACACGACCAAGCTGCGCAAGGGGATCATGGAGCTGGTCATCTCCGAGCACCCCCATGGCTGCCTCAACTGCCACCGCGTCGATCTTTGCGGGCCCGCCGATATCTGTCTCAGGCACGTCTCGGTCAACGACCGGTGTGTCACGTGTCCCAAGAACGAGCGCTGCGAACTCAAGGACACGGCCCGATACATGGAAATGGAGCTGGACACGCCGCTCACCTACAACAATCGCCACCTCCCCCTCAAGACCCAGGACCCGATGTGGGAGATGGACATGAACCTGTGCATCGTATGCGTGCGCTGCGTGCGCGTGTGCGACGAGGTGAGGGGCGACGGCGCCCTGGCCTTCACCGACCGGTCAGGCCGGGGCCTGATAGGCACTTCCAACGGCACCTCGCTGCTTGAGTCCGGCTGCGAGTTCTGCGGCGCGTGCATTGACGTGTGTCCCACCGGGGCGCTGGTAGAGCGAGACCACAAGTGGGACAAGGCCGTGAAGACCGTCACTAGCACCTGTCCCCACTGCCCCGTAGGGTGCCAGATGACGCTTGAGGTGGACAAGCGAAATCGTCTGATCAGGGCCATGCCGGACCTCCATGCGGACGCGAACCGCGGTCAGGCCTGCTTCAAGGGTAAGTTCGGGCTGGAGTTCGTCAACAGGCGCGAGCATCTTAGGAAGCCCCAGCTGCGTGTGGACGGTACCCTCCAAGAGAGCTCATCGGAGGCGGCTCTGGACTTTGTGGCGGAGCGGCTGGCGCAGTTTAAAGGCGACCAATTCGCCCTGATAGCGTCTGCACGGGGCTCGAACGAGGACAACTACGTAGCCCAGAAGTTCGCCAGGGTCGTCATGGGGACCAATAATGTGGACATATCGTCTAACCTGCGGCCCG
>CAZNWW010000966.1:0-1527 GCA_964576155.1 uncultured Myxococcales bacterium
CCGCCGCCGCCGCACGGGCCGCAGTCCTGCGAGCAGTTGGTGCAGGTCTCGCCCGCGTCACAGCCCCCGTCGCCGCAGAAGCTGGAAGGTCCGCAGTCCGACGCGTCCCAGTCGCAGGAGCCCTGGCAGTCGCAAAAACCATCGTTCGCCCAGCCGCAGGCGTTCGCAGTGGTACAACAACTCGACGTACCGCTGTATCCGGGGCAGTACTGCCCACCCCCTCCGCCACAGGAGCCGCATCCGAAGTCTTCGACCTCGTTGACGCAGAGGCTGTCCCACTCGCTGTCACAGCAATAGGAGTCCTGATCACAGACGCATTGCTGGATCCACCAATCATCGCAGCCGGGGCCGCCGCTGGTCTGGCAGCAATCACCGGCCGCAGCCGTAGATGGAAGAGCAATGAACAGGAGGAGGGCTGCGGACAAGAGTGGACGCATGGACACCTCCGGTAAGCTCACAGGCGTACGCCGTGCGGGCGCACACGATAGAAGCGACACAGAAATATATCAAACTCGGGTAGGGAATATCAAGTGACCGCTGATTGGGGTGTTGGGTCAGTTTGCACCGTTGTGCTCACCGAACAGCGTTCCAGCACCGGGCATTGCCCTGATGCTGGCGCATTTGGGAGCATAAGTCAGTGGCACCGTGGACGTTGCCGTTGACGTCTGATGATCCCACGTTTCTTGCGTAGGCCATCTGCGTTTGCCGGACCTCCAGCTTGACCCCGTGCAGAGATAAACTTTCTGGATGTGATCCATGGTTAGCCGTTGAAGTCACCGAGCAGGATAACAGAGCCATGGAAGCGGGGATCGGGGCGGGCACCTGCGGGGAGAGCTTCGAAGGTTGTCCTGATCCGTTCGGACGCGTCCTGGATCAAGTTCCGCACCGCGACTGACTCGTTCCCAAGACGCCCTGCCAACGCGGCTTGCACCGTCTCGTCAGCGGCTCGCCGCCCAGCGGCCTCATCCCAGGGCATCCAGAGATCCAGCGCAGCGGAGAGCTGCTCCGGGGTCAACGGGGTCACCGGGGGCAGGTCCACCACCGCGCCGATGAGCGCTGTAGCGACTAGAGTAGTGCAGGTTACGTGGCCCCGCCCATCCTCGGCGATCCACTCCACGAGGGCCTCCGGTCCGGCGCCCAGGGTCTCGATGACGAAGTCGAGGCGCGCAGCGGCGTCACGGACGAGGGTGCGCAGGGTGTGGACGTCCCGGAACCCACGGATCTCACGCGGCGCTGTCTCGTCAGACGAGTCCAGGAGCCCATGGATCTGGGGGACAAACGCTGCTGCGGCATCGAGGGCCTGGCCCCATGGGGCATCGCCCAGAAGCTGGAAACCATGCGCCCGGCCCCCTCTGCGGAGGCAGTCGCGGGCCCTGCCTCGGATCCCCAGTAGCAGGGTGTAGCCGACCCGGAAGAGGATGCGCGGGTGGAGGCGTCGGAGTAGAACGGCGGCATCCTCCGGGGTCACGCCGTCGAGGTGCTCCAGACCAACGGAGACGAAACCGTGAAGGCGGGCAGGGGCTCGCG
>CAZNWW010000967.1:0-1526 GCA_964576155.1 uncultured Myxococcales bacterium
GAGCATCACCGAGCAAGCGCCGGTGCGGCCGACCTCTTACTACGGCGCCGCGAAGTATGCCACCGAGTGCCTGCTGCGCAAGGCCGTCGAGGACCGGCAGGGCAGCTCTCTGCTGGTGTTGCGGCCTCCCCTGGTATACGGGCCCGGGGACCTGTCCCGGGGGTACGGACCGTCGGGCTTCATCTGGGCGGCCCTCCACGGCCAGGAAATAACCTTTTGGGGAGACGGGGAAGAGCTCAGGGAGTTCGTCTACGTCGACGACCTGGCCCGAGTCGTGCACGAGTTGACATTCGGTGAGTATGACGGTGTGATGAATGTGGCGACCGGCGAGAGCCATACGTTCAAGGAGGTCCTGGACATCGTCGCGAGACTCGCGCCCCGGGCGCTCCAGGTGAACTCGCGCCCCAGGACAAGGCCGAAGATCGACGTCGGCTTTTCGAACGGCCTGCTGTCGGAGCTCTTGCCCGATCTGGAGTTTGCGGGCCTGGAGGAGGGTATTAGACGTACGTTGGAGGCGGAGTCACGGCACGTAGAGGAGATGGTGCACTGATGGACCGCTGCCTGGTTTGCCGGGAAGCGGAGGTCGTGAGGCTGCTGGACTTCGGGAAACAGGCCGTCTGCAACCGTTTCCTGCGGCGCGCCTCGGACGAGGAATACACCCACGAGATGGTGATCGCCCAGTGCGACGCCTGCGGACTCATCCAGATCGTCGATCCGGTGCCCGCCGGGGAGCTGCTGCCGCGGTACGATTGGATTACGTACAAGGAGCCGGAGGACCATCTGGACGAGCTGGCCGGGACTATCAACGCGCTGCCCGGGATCACGGACCGGTCGACCGTGGCCGGAGTCAGCTTCAAAGACGCCTCGACACTGGCCCGGCTCGACAAGTTGGGAGTCGGGCGCACCTGGCGGATCGACCCCGCGGGGGACCTGGGTGTGGATGCGCCGGGCGCGGGCGTGGAGACGGTCCAGGACCGTCTCACGATCGAGACGGCGGCAGGGCTCGCGGAGAAGTACGGGCGTCCCGAGGTGGTGGTGGTCAGGCACATCCTCGAACATGCCCATGATCCCCTGGGGCTCATGGAGGCGATGCGGGCGCTTGTCGCCCTGGACGGCTACGTCGTGTTCGAGGTCCCCGACTGCACCCGCGGCCTGGAGGGGTTCGACTACAGCTCCCTCTGGGAGGAGCATATCCTGTACTTCACCTCCAACACCTTCCAGCGGAGTATCGAAACGGCGGGCTTCGAGCCGGTCATGTTCAAGACCTTCGAATACCCCTTCGAGGACTCCCTGGTGACGATAGTGCGGCCCCGACGGCAGCGAGGGCCGCTCGCGGGCGTGGACTGGCTGGAAGCCGAGAGGAGCAGGGTCCGGGCCTACTCGGCGCGGTTCGTGAGCGAGAAGGCCGGCTTCAGGGAGTTCGTCTCGGGGCGCCGGAAAGGCGACGGAGGCGTCGCGCTGTTCGGCGCCGGACACCTGGCGTGCACCTTCGTCAATCTGCTGGAGCTGGACGGCCATATCGACTT
>CAZNWW010000968.1:0-1525 GCA_964576155.1 uncultured Myxococcales bacterium
TCGGGGCTGAAGCCCCTCCCACAGGAAGAGTCGGGGCTGAAGCCCCTCCCACAGGGGAGACCGGGCCGGATCCTGCGGTGATCGTGGACCGTGCGATCGAGGCAGCCGGGGGCCTCGAGCTCCTTATGGACAAGTTCGCTGCGTTCACCTTGGTCTCCAGGGGGCTCTACCTCGGGATGCCCTATGACATGACCACCGCGTGGAGATCCCCGGACCGCATGATCATGACCATCCACTCGGGCGAGATGCAGATGGGGTACGTGGGAGTGGAGTGTTGGAACGTTATGAACGGCGTGGTCATGGACTGCCTTCCCGACGAGGCGAAGACCGTGCCCGCGCAGTTCTATGTCACCAGGCTCCAGGGGCTCTTCCCGCTGAAGGATCCTGCGATCCAGCTTACGTACCTCGGCCCCGGTGAGGTGAACGGGAAGGCCACCGACGCGGTCCAGGTCGACCAAGCCGACGCGCCGGTGTCGGTCCGGATGGAGTTCTACAAAGACACCGGGCTGCTGGCCCGTATAGAGTACGCGGGGAGCTTCCGCGGCGCCCCGGGGCAGGTGATCCTTGACATCCTCACCTACCGCGAGATTGACGGGATCCAGGTAGCGCGGAAGAGCATCCTCACCGCCGGCGGGAAGCGCTTCATCGAGGATATGCTGGTCTCGATCTCCTGGGAGGTGGACGCAGCGGTCTTCGAACGTCCACAGCAGCGGGCTCTCGGTGTCCCGGCGGTGCGAAAGGAGAGCGCCCACACTGTCGCGTACGTGCTGCACAAGGGGGCCTACGAAGAGCTCGGCGCCACCCTCGGCGGAATGATGACCTGGGCCGTGAAAGCCGGTCTGGATGTCATGGGGGCGCCCACCTTCGTCTATCTCTCGAACCCTGGTGACAACAAGGACCCAGCGTCGTATCTCACGGAGATACGTATCCCCGTCACCGCAGCGGGAGATCTAACCGCGGCTCACAGGGTCTACAAGATAAAACGCGTGGAAGAGACCACCGTCGCCACGCGGCTCGAGAAGGGGCCCTACGACAAGGCCGCCGCAGCCTTCGGTCCCCTGGCCTCCTGGTGTACGGAGAAATGATACGTAATTGCAGGGCCGCCGATGATGACCGGATACTCTGATCCGTCCCGAACCCCGCCGGAGGAGCTCCTGAACGAGATTCGAATGCCGGTGCGGAAGGTCGATTGACGGGGCGGTGATGACGGCAGGGAGCCGATACGGGGCCTACCGGCTCGCAGGTGAACTCGACAGCGGGGGGATGGCCACGGTGCACCTGGCCACCCACATGCGCCTCGGTCACGTGGTAGCGATCAAGGTGCTGCACCCACACTACCAGACGGACGACTTCCTCAGGTCGCGCTTCGTGGACGAGGCGCGCATCCAGGCGAACCTCGTCCACGAGAACGTGCTCACCGTGCGGGACATCCTCGAGCTGTCCGGCACAACCGCGATCGTCATGGACCTGCTGCGCGGCGTGTCGCTGAAGCAGTACTTCAAGCAGGTCGGCCTGCCCCTCCCGA
>CAZNWW010000969.1:0-1518 GCA_964576155.1 uncultured Myxococcales bacterium
CCTCTTCGGCTGAGGCCCTGGCCGTGTTGGGGCCGGTCTTTGCTGAGGTCTCCCGCGTATATGACGCTACCGAGGCGCCGTTCCTGCTTTACTGGCGGGCGCGGCTGGCGGCATGCTTAAGCCAGGAGGAGCGTGCGGCCACTGACTACAAGCTATTTATTGCGGCGGCCACGGACCAACCCGCCTATACATCTCAGGTTATAGACAGCCGCAAGCGTCTTGAGCGCCTACAACCGGGGCGAACGACGGTGATGCCAGCCCCAATAACCGGTGTTATCGCGGTCGGCAGCGCAATTCTGGTCACCGGCGTCGGTCTGACGATTGGCGGCTATCAGGAAGGCACCAACCTCTACCCTGGCCTGTCGACCGGGGCAGGCTGGGATAGCGGAATAGGCGACTACCGTGCTGCATACAATGCCCAAGGAGTGGGTGTAGCGCTCGCTGGTACGGGAACAGCGCTGCTCACGGCGAGCCTGATCAAGATGCTCGTGGACAAGCATCGCCGAAACCAGGAAGCGGTATCTAAATGATCCGCGTCCTGATCCTCCTAGTCCTCCTCGGTGGTTGCCTTTCGACACCGCCAGAGCGGCCCGCTGACGACGACGACATCTCAGGCGATGACGATGATGTAGGCGATGATGACTCGGCGGGCGATGACGACGACAGCGCAGCAGGTACGGATGCAGACGGCGACGGCGTCACGGTCGAGGATGGCGACTGCGACGACGCCGATGCCACTATCCATCCCGGAGCTCCCGAGGTCTGGGGTGACGGCATCGACCAGGACTGCGACGGAGTAGCCGACGTTGCGGGGGCTTCCTGCATTGCGAACTTCACCGTCGAGTTCCCCGACGGCAGCAGCACGTCCGTAGACGGCTGCCAGGACTGGTCACAGGAGGGACTCTTCGATTATCTGCTCAGTGACCCACCGGACTTCGTTTCCTTGACCTTGAACCTCGGCGCAACGGCTTCGACGACGTTTGACTGCGAGGTCACCATCTCCCAGGCGGGGCTGTGCGGCACCGGCTACTACGACGCCGCGGATGGGACCACCCACACGACCACGTACGCGCTCGCGGACTGCGCCGGGGTCGGCGCCGCCTACCGCCAGACCTACACCGCCAGTACGGGCTACCTCCAACTCGACACCCTGGATTCAGGTGCGGTTGGCGGGGACTTCTACGGTCTTCCCCTCACCACCACCGTGGGCGGCTACCTCTCGGTAGACGACGGAACCGGCGTCACCCTGTCCGGCAACTTCTCGCTGACGTTGGAGCAGGTAGTAGGTACCCAGGTGTCGCCAGGGACCTGTGCTGTGAGCGATGGGGACGCGGATGGGGATGGGGTGGTAGCGCCCTACTACGGCGGCGACGACTGCGATGACGGAAATGCAGGCTTCCTTGGGCTCTCGTCTGACGCTGACTGCGACGGTGTCTTGACGTCTGCCGATTGCGACGACGGCGACCCATCGTTGTTGGCGGTCGCGGATGACGGCGATTGCGACGGAGTTCTGACCGC
>CAZNWW010000970.1:0-1513 GCA_964576155.1 uncultured Myxococcales bacterium
CGTCGGCCCGGCCGGCGGCGCCAAAGAAGCCCTCGCCGCCGGGTCCGCACGCGCGGCTCAACCCCTGGGTCGAGATCACGCCACCGCCTCGTGGCCCGATCTTGCTCGGGGTGGATCGAAACGCCCCGCTGCCGGACGGGTTCGAGTGGACGGCCTTCACGCCCGAGCTCGGCGTGACGAGCCCGGCGGAGGCCTATGCGATTCAACGACACGAGGTGACCTGGGCCGAGGTGGCGCTGGTCGATCCGGCCTTGCCGCCGAAGGGGCATCTGCCCAAGGGACCGGCTGTCGGCCTCATCTGGGAGCTGGCGTGGAAGCACTGCCGCGCGGTGGGCGGCGATCTGCCGACCGAGATCCAGTGGGAGTACGCCGCGCGGGGGGCGGAGCGACGTCGCTTCCCCTGGGGCTCCGAGCCCGTCGATCCCGTCCGCACAGCCGTGGGCCTCGCGGTCGGCGGGGACCTGCCCGAGGTCGACGCGACGGCGCAAGACCGCACCCCAGGACCCAAGGACAAGAGCCTGGTTGGCATGCTCGGCGGGGCGGCCGAGTGGACCGTCGACATCTGGCGAGGCGGGACGCCGAACGAAGACACCGCCTGGGCGACCGACGGTGGGCTGACCTTCCGAGCGGTCCGTGGCTGGCCCCCTCGCAAGGGGGTGGACGCGCTGCTCCTGGCCGAAGGTGCGGCCTATCGTGCGCCGCTCTGCGCGACCGGCTCCTGCGTGGCGCGGTTCCCCGAGGCGCGCGCCGACGTGGGCTTTCGCTGCGTGCGCTAGCGGACGCAGCGGAAG
This sequence comes from uncultured Myxococcales bacterium, assembly GCA_964576155.1. Lineage (GTDB taxonomy): Bacteria > Myxococcota_A > UBA9042 > CAIXZC01 > CAIXZC01 > CAZNWW01. The sequence continues at coordinate 792 of CAZNWW010000970.1, forward strand.
CCGAGATCTGCGGCCCCGTTGCCTGGACCTCGTGACTCGCGGTCTCTCGCGTTCACGTGGGTCCTCCCGGTGGTGTAGCTGCCGCCGCGCATGATCCGCCGGTGCCCTGTCTTGGGGCCCTTGGGCGCGAATTCTGGTGACTCCGAGTAGTAGCGGAACGAGTACCAGTCGGCGACCCACTCCCAGACGTTGCCGGCCATGTCGCACAGGCCGTGGGTGGAGTGGCCAAATGGCTTGCTGCACACCTTCCACGGGCGCCTCTGCTTGCACCCCTCGTCGTCCGTCACCCGCTCGTTCTCGTCCATCACGGCGCGGGTGCAATCTGCGGCGTCGTCGCCCCAGGGGAACTCACCCTTGCGCCCGCCGCTTCGGGCCGCGAATTCCCACTCCGCCTCCGTGGGGAGGCGGCCGCCGGCCCATTTGCAGAACCCGTTGGCCTGGTTCCATGTGACGTGGGTGATCGGGTAATCGTCTCGACCGCTCTCCGTCCACGTCCCCTCGTTCGGTGGGGGACAGACCCGAGCCGAGACGCAGGGTCGGTACTGCGCGACCGTGACCTCGCTGCGGGTGGCCTCGTAGGTGTCCAGGCGCACGCGATGCGCGGGGACCTGATCGTGGTCGTAGCCTTCGCCCCCCATCATGAAGGCCCCCCCGCCGATCTGCAGCCACTCGAAAGTCGATGCGGATGGGGATCGCGGGGGTGCAGATAATGGTGCGGACAC
>CAZNWW010000971.1:0-1510 GCA_964576155.1 uncultured Myxococcales bacterium
GCGACAAACACAACGCAATCCCGCGCCAATGCACTGCGATCATCACCGGGGAGGCGCTGGACCTGGAGACCATCGAGGCGGTGGGTGCCGAGGCCCTGGCCGCGTTCAGCCAGGAGTTCTCGACCATCGAACCAGACGCAGTTGTACTCGTGTCCGCCGAACCAGCCGCGGCGCTTCCCCACTGGTGGGGCAACAACCGGGACCAGGCGCTGAGCCTGATCCTGTCCATCCCCCACGGCGTCCGCTCCATGTGCCGAGGCGACCTGGCGGGCCTCCCCGAGACCTCCAACAACCTGGCGCGGGTGCGCACCGACGAAGACACCGTTGAGCTCCTCACGAGCAGCCGGTCTTCTGTAGAGGCCTCGCTGGTCAACCTGCGGGAGTCCATCGCGGCCATCGCTACCCTGGCCGGCGCCGCGATCACCCTCCATGAATCCTACCCGGCCTGGCAGCCGAACATGGACTCGGAGCTCCTGGCCCACTGCAAGGCGGTCCACGAGGTGGTAACCGGTAAGACGCCGGAGGTGACCATCATCCACGCAGGCCTCGAATGCGGCATCATCGGCGAGCCCTACGAGGACATGGAGATGATCTCCTTCGGGCCGGACATGCACGGGGTCCACTCCCCTGCCGAGCGCCTCTCCGTACAGTCCACGAACAACGTGTACGAGTACCTCAAGGCACTTATCTCGTCCATGTAGACCGGAGGGTGGGGTGCTGCTGATCTTCCTCGAACGTGCGGCTCCGGCCGCGCAGACCCATGCGGGGTTTTTCACTCTGGACGCGCCGCTCCTCGGCTATGCGATCCTGCTGGATCTCTGCCTCACCGTTCTGCTGTTCACCCTGTTTTCAAAGCTTCGTGGGCGGAGATGGGACAGGGTAGCCCTGGCCGCGCCCCTGGTGTTCCTGGCCTGGCTGGTCCTGACCTGCGCACTCCTGCATGTCGTGGGCAGACCCGTGTTCACCGTCCCGTCTCTCTTCCCGATCCCCTGAACCATCACGGAGGTTGTTCCATGACTCCTGAATCCCTGCAACCGGGCCTGCAGGCCCTGATCAGGGAGGCCTCGACGAGCCTCCCTCACGACGTGGAGGCGGCGCTGGCCGATGCGTTGAGGCGGGAGGGCTCCGCCGGGGCCCTCGGCGTCCTCGAGACCATCGGTGAGAACATCAGGGAGGCCCGCAGCGCGGGCACCCCCATCTGCCAGGACACCGGCTTCCCGTCCTTCTTCTTCAGGTTCCCCGTGGGGACGTCGCTCAGGACCCTTCGGACAGCGACCGAGGAGGCTGTGAGCTGGGCCACCAATGAGATCCTGCTGCGCCCCAACGCAGTGGACCCGATCACCGGTGTGAACTCCGGGAACAACGTCGGCATCGGCGCGCCCGGGCTCTACTTCGAGGAGCACGACGGAGACAGCCTCGTGGTGGACGTCCTCCTCAAGGGCGGCGGCTCGGAGAACGTGAGCGCACAATGCATGCTCCCTGACGCCTCGATCGGTGCAGGGCGCGATCT
>CAZNWW010000972.1:0-1278 GCA_964576155.1 uncultured Myxococcales bacterium
AAGCCGTCATGCAGGAGCTGGAGCTGGCGAAGGAGACCTTCAAGAAGCTCAAGCGCATCCGCTTCGACGACCAGATCTTCGTGCCGGACCGCAAGTGGGTAGAGCAGTTCTGTGAGGAGTACCCGAAACGCATCGGGCTCCCCTTCGAGATCCTCGTCGATCCCCGCATCGTAAATGACGAGGCCATTGAGCTGCTGGCTCGAGCGGGAATGGATCGGGTGCTCGTGGGTGTCCAGGCGGTGGAGACAGCCAACCGACGGCTGTACGACCGACCGATCCCCGACCACAGGATCCTCGAGACGGCCCGCTCACTCAAGCGGCATGGCGTCCTCGGCTCGTTTCAGGTGATCATCGACGACCCGGAGACCACCACCGAGGAGAAGTCTCGCCTGCTCGATCTGCTGTTGCAGCTGCCCAAGCCCTTCGACCTGTATATCTTCTCGCTATGCCACTGGCCCGGCACGACCAGGACTGAGGCATTGCTGGAGAGAGGGCTCATCACCCCGGACCAGGTGGAGGGCCGGACGGGGAAGGCTTTTCGCCAGTTCCTCGCTGATTTTTCCTATCCGCGCTCTGCGCAGGACAACGCATTCCTTGCGCTCTACCAGCTCTCCAACAAGCGCGTGATGCCACGGCCTCTCGTGCGGTGGCTGGGCCGTCGCATGTGGCTCCGCGAACATCCCCTGCCCATCGTCGCCTTGGCCAAGATACTCAGCCTTGCGAAGTTCTCGGCGATGGGCTTCGGGATGCTGCTGCGTGGCGAAGTCCCGATGTCTACCGTCCGCCGTTGGCTGCATGTGCTTCTCTCCCCCTCGATCTAGACCTCGGTTCAGTGATCTTGCCAGGCCCCTGGGCATATAGCAGACTGTGGGAGAGGCAATGTCGGTAAGGAGCGGCTACATGCCAGGCGCGCCGAAGATCTCCGTCATCATTCCCGCCTACAATGCTGCGCGGACTCTGCCTGCGACCCTCGAAAGCCTGAAGCGTCTGGAGTACGAGGACTTCGAGGTCGTCGTGGTCGACGACGGTAGCGCGGATGCAACCGCTGAGCTGGTGCGAGAGGCCGACTTCACCCTGGTCATGATGGAGGAGAACGGAGGCGCAGGGACGGCCCGCAACGTGGGGGCCGAGGTGGCCACAGGCGAGATCCTCGCCTTCACCGATGCCGACTGCATCGTCCCGCCGGGCTGGCTGAGGCAGATCCGCTCGTTGTTGGAGGCCTACGACCCGGCCGCCCTGTCGGGTCCCTATTCGGGATCCCGTTCTTCTTCCTTCGTA
>CAZNWW010000972.1:1288-1509 GCA_964576155.1 uncultured Myxococcales bacterium
TTCGTACCCATGTTCACCTACTACCTGCTGGAGGTGAAGGAGCGCACAGCGAGGAGCTTCGTGAGGAGCTGCACGACGAGCAATCTGGCCTGCCGCCGCGAGGACTTCTTCGCAGGGGGCGGGTTTCCCCGTTTCGCGCTGGGCAAGAAGAGCCGGCGTGCCTTTCAGGGGCACGAGGATGCCAACTTCGGCTTCTTCGCTTCGCAGCGCCTGGAGCGCAA
>CAZNWW010000973.1:0-1508 GCA_964576155.1 uncultured Myxococcales bacterium
CTCCGCGGTGGATCGCCCCTCCTGGAGGTCATAACGACCGATAGCGCATTTGCAGCGCCTGCCTTTCTTGGGGAGGGTCTCCTTGGAGCGGAAGCGGACGTCGCAGTCGTCGGGATTCCGGGTGGCGTCCTTCTTCAGGATCGCGCCGTATACCCGGCACGTCTTGTCCCGGTAGGAGATGGCCCAGAAGAGGCGCTCGTCGGGCATCTTGAGGACGCTGTAGTCACGAACCACGGGGCGCCCCTTCTTGCATTCGTCGACCTGCACCCAGAGGGGAATCTTCGGCCTTCCGATGCTGTCCAGGGGGTCTCCATCCGTCGTATCGGGGCCGGAACAGGCGCCCAGGAGCAAGACATAGGAGAGGACCAGGGCCGCGCGGTGCATGCTACTCCCCCTCCTCCGTGGGTACGAAGTCCATGGCGGTGGCCTTCTCGACCTTCTTCTCCACCGTGGCCTCCACCTGGGTGTCCAGCTCGTCGAACTTCTTGGCTACCCGTTGCTCGGTCTCTGTGAGCTTGGTCTCGAGATCCGTGCGGACGGTGACCACGTCCTTGGCGATGCCATCGATCTTCTTGTTGAGATCCCGTTTCAGGAATCGCAGGTAGGCCTTCTCGGCCTTCTTGCCGAGCTCCTCCTTGATGTACTCGAAGTCTTCGCTCACCTGTCCGACCTGCTTCGCGTAGGTCTTGCGCTGCAGATCTGCGTCCTGCTTCGTGCGGTCCAGGTCCGTGCGGACCTGGCTGATGAGCTGGGTCAGGTTCGATTCCTTGAGGTCGAGCTGCTCCTTGAGGGCGGTGAGCTTCTGATCGGCCTCAACCTGCGCGATCTTGACCTCCTTCTTGAAAGTCTCCAATGCCTCCGCTACCTCGCCGATGCGCTCGTCGATACCGGGCAGGCGATCCTCCACCGCCCGGATCCGGTCGGCGAGCAGCCCGTCCTCGGCCTTGGAAGACTGGGAGGCCTTCGTCATGTCGGCCTCCATGGTCTTCTTCTCGCCCTCGAGGCCGTCGATGCGTTTAGAGAGGTTCATGGAGTAGTAGCCCAGCACAGCCAGGCCTCCGGCCAGGGCCAAGGTGAAGATCACGAAGACCCAGAGCAACACAGGAGCACCCTTCCTGGGTGTCAGTTCGTTGTCGTCCAAGTCGTCATTCAGATCGATGTCGAACTTGCCCATACCAGCTTCTCCGTGGGTTGTGGGTTCGGTGACAGAGTTGATGCTACGTCAATCAACGAACCCGCGCAAGGCGGGTCTATTCCGAAACCAGGACGATCGCAAAGTCGCTACAAACGGGGGTCACCCTGAGCATCCACTCCCAGCCCAGCAACCCGGTCGGCACTGGATCGTGGTTGAAAATCCTTTGGGTGACGAACTCCCGGCTCGGATTATATTCTGCTGCAAACTCGGGGCGTGGGCCGAAGGGTGACGCCGCGTCGGGCGAGGCTGTGGCGGTCGATGGTGAGGTCGGGAGGCAAGCGAAGCGATCCCGGGATGGGAGTCGCCCATTCGG
>CAZNWW010000974.1:0-1506 GCA_964576155.1 uncultured Myxococcales bacterium
GTGGCGTCGAGGTACACGACGCCTGCCCGCTCCGCCTGCCGCGCCAGCTCCTGGATTCGTTCGAGCATATCGATTCCTCTCACCCACCTTGGAGCGCGCGGACCATCCGCTTGAATTCGCGCCCCCGGTGTTCGAAGTCGTTGAATTGATCGAAGCTCGCGCAGGCAGGGGCCAGGATGACCATGTCCCCCTCCTCGGCGAGGCCCGCTGCCTCGCTGACCGCCTCCTCCATTCCCTCCACCACCACCACCGGGTGGCCCTCGGGGATCGCGGCCGCCAGGCGGTCCCGGGTCTCCCCGTTAAGGACGACTGCGCGGGTGCGCTCCGCTATGAGTTTGCCCAGCTCCGAGAAGTCGCTGCCCTTCTCTGACCCGCCGGCTATCAGGATCACGGGCCCGTCAACGGCCTCGAGGACCGCGCCGGCTGCGTGGGGGTTCGTGGCCTTGGTGTCGTTGAACCAGCGCACGAAGTTCACTTCATCCACGAACTCCATGCGATGTTCGAGGCCCGGGAAGTTCTCGATGGCCTCGGTCGCAAGACGCCTGTCGAGCCCCATGGCCACGCCGGTGAGTGACGCGGCCATCGCGTTGAGCACGTTGTGACCGCCCACCACCCGGAGGTCACCGGTGTACATCCAGGGTTCAGGACCGTCGTCGACGTCGAAGAAGACCTTGCCGTCTTCTACCCAGGCAGCGTCTCTGGTCTCCGCAGGTCGCGCAAATCCGAACGTCAAACGCCGGGTGCCCGGGGGAAGATCCCACGCCGACAGGATCGGATCCTCCCGGTTCACCACCACCGCGTCGCCGTCCCCCATGGTCTGGAGGACCCTGCGCTTGGCATCCACGTAGGCATCGAAGCTCCCATGGTAGTCGACATGATCCTCGGCGATGTTCGTCAGGACCGCTACCCGAGGGCGAAGTGTCAGGGTGTGAATCAGCTGGAAGCAGCTCACCTCGAGGATGGCGACCCCGTTGGGATCGACCTTGTCGAGGATCCCCATCGCGCCGGTGCCGATGTTGCCGCCGACCACTGGTGAGAGCCCGCAGGCCTGGAAGACCTGCCCGATCATGGCTGTAGTCGTGCTCTTTCCGTCGGTGCCGGTGATCGCAATGACCGGCGCAGGGCACAGGCGGCCGAAGAGCTCGATGTCGCTCCAGACTTCCCGTCCCCGGGCGTGGGCAAGCTCAAAGGTCGGGCTCCCGGGACGGATGCCCGGGCTGATGATCACGAGATCTCCCTCGCGTACCTCGTTGCGCCCGTCCGCTACGGCGACCCGGGGGTCGAGACCCTTGGGCCATTTCTCCTTGGGTCGCAGGTCCGACGCTAGCACGTCCGCGCCTGCCGCGGCCAGCCAATTGGCCGCTACGAAGCCGCTACGGGCGATGCCCAGGACCGAGATCCTGGTGCCCTCCAGTTCGTGTCGCTTCATCGTCCAGTGATTCTCCCGGCGAAGTCATCAGCGAGGACGAAGAGGTCGTCACCTCCGAAGAAGATCACGGTCTCCGC
>CAZNWW010000975.1:0-1505 GCA_964576155.1 uncultured Myxococcales bacterium
TTCCCGGGGAACCCTACAATCCAGCGAGCGGTGAGGCCCAATGTACAAAGGACAATCCATCGGCGTCGTGATCCCGGCATTCAACGAGGAGCGGTTCATCCCGCGGACCCTCGGGACGATGCCGACCTTCGTGGATCGGGTCGCGGTGGTGGATGACGAGAGCCGGGACAGCACCGCAGACCAGGTGCGGGAAATCGGAGATCCGCGGGTGGTCCTGATCCGTCACGACAAGAACCAGGGCGTCGGCGGCGCGATCCTTACCGGGTACCGACACCTCCTGGACGAAGGTCTCGACGTCCTGGTGGTCATGGCCGGGGACGGGCAGATGGACCCGGCCGATCTCCCCGCTCTCCTGGAGCCCGTGGTAGCGGGAACGGCGGATCACGCCAAGGGAAACCGTCTCTACCACCAGGACACTCCACGGGTGATGCCTGCCTGGCGCCTCGTCGGGAATGTGGCCCTCTCTCTCCTCACCCGGTTCACCGCGGGTTACCCGGACGTCGTGGACTCCCAATGCGGATACACCGCAACCCGGGCGGCAATCCTGGCGCTGGTGGATCTCGAGCGGATCTACCCTCGGTATGGATTCCCGAACGACCTCCTGGCCCATCTCCACTCCGCAGGCGCCCGGATCGTTCATGTAGAGGTCCGACCGATCTACGAGGGACAGACCACGGGGATACGACCCCTCACTGCGGTCCCCGCACTCTCCTGGGTACTGGCCAGGTCCTGGCTGCAGCGCCTCCACCGGGAACACCGCTCATGCGGATCCTGACACTCACGACCTCCTACCCCGAGGGACCGGATGATTACCGCGGCAGCTTCGTGGCTGCCCTGGGGGAAGCCCTGGAAGATCGTGGACACGAGGTCGTGACCGTGACCCCGGGCTCCGGAGCCCTGTATCATCGGGACGGAGTCGCGGAGACCCTCCGCCGGAGCCCCTGGCTCGCGGCGCAGCTTCCCTCGGGCCTGCTCAGGCTGACGGCAGGGGCCCTGCGGGAGGTGCCCGGCTGCGACGCGGTGCTGTCCCATTGGCTCGTCCCCTGCGGCCTGCTCGGTGCTCTGCTTCGGCGTCGGGGCGGTCCACCTCACGTGCTGGTCGAGCACGGCGGCGGTCTGCGCGCCCTGGAGAGCCTCCCCCCCCCCGCGGCCCGACGCATACTCGCCTGGGTCGCTGCAGGGACCGACCGGATCCAGGCCGTGGCGCCCTGGATCGCTGCCCGCATGGTTGCACTGCACCCGCCCCTGGCGTCCCACATCGACGTAGATCCCATGGGAGTGAAGCTCCCCGGGACCTCCAAACCACCCACGCCCCCGCCGCCCCTCCGGGTCCTGTTCGTCGGGCGGCTGGTCCCCTTCAAGGGGGTCGCTACGCTCCTGGATGCGGTGGCCGCTGCCCCGGAGATCACCGTGACCATAGCCGGGGACGGCCCGGAGCGGAGACGCCTCGAGAGCCTGGCCCGTCCCATGGGGGACCGGGTCCGTTTCCTGGGTGAGCGCTCCCC